>JABFRG010000642.1 GCA_013141295.1 Polyangiaceae bacterium | reverse complement strand
AAGTAGAGGTGCACTCTCGATGGCGAGCGCACCGCGTGGGCTCCGTTCGCGCGGCTCGCCATCGTGGAGGGGCGCGTCCTTCGCGAGGCGGCGTTCGTGGAGGCGGCCCGCGCCCTCGGGCGCTCGGCGGGGCAGATCGTGCGGCTGCACATCGTGCCCAACCTGCTCCCCACCACGCTGGTGCAGCTGGGGTCCACCGCGGCCGCCATCGTGGTGAGCGAAGCGGCGCTGTCGTTCGTCGGTTTCGGGCCCAAGGACGGTGTGTCGCTGGGGGCGCTCATCGACCAGGGCGTGGTCTCGATGCAGAGGGCGCCGCACGTGCTCGCGAGCGGCGCCCTGGCGGTGTTCGTATCCAGTCGCGTGCTGCTCTACGCGGCCTCGCGGCCGGGGGCGGCCGACGCCTGACTCAGAAGTCGGTGCACGAGAAGGCGTGCATGTGGGTCGCGCCCGGATCCGAGATGCCGCGCACGCGAATGTCGGAGTCCTGCGCGAAGGTGCCGAGCTCGAACACGTCGAAGTTCGCGTGGTGGTTGGGCCCCACGAAGGTGTCGACGCGGTTCGACCAAGGGTCGCCGCTGCCGTCGCGCACGTCCACCAGCACCCGCGTGAAGCCGGTGCACGAGACCACGTCCTCGCGCACCGCGTTGGTCTCCGGGCACTGTCGCAGGGAGCTGCTCCAATAGCGCGGCGTGCAGGCCTGCAGGCAGGTCTCGCCGCTGGTGGTGCCGGCGCACAGATCGGAGCAGATCTCGAGCGTGAACGCGGCGGGGCCGGTGGTCTTGTTGCAGAAGCGCGAGGCCACCTCGTCGAAGACGTGGATCCGCTCGAGGTTCGGGTCGAGGGTCGTCGCGCCGAGCGGCGTCGCCACGAGCACGGCGGTGGCGGAGACCGCGCGGGCGCCGACGTCGACCTGGTGGCCGCGGCGGAGCTCGCAGCTCGCCTTGAGCGCGGACGGTACGGGCACCGCGTCCGCGGTGTGCGCCAGAAATACGTCGAGCGCGCAGTCGTCCTTGGCGTGGGCGGTCCGCGAGCGCGCCGCCGCGACGCCGTCGGGGACGTCCTCCGCGACGATCTCTCGGCCGTGATCGTCGGCGCAAAAGGTGAGCCGCCGGCCGTCGGCCAGGGCGATGCTGGCGCTGGTCTTGGCGCCGCAGATGGCGAGGTTCTCGTCCTTGGTGCTGGCAGCCGGCGCTTCGACGGTGGGAGCCGGCTCGGCGCTGCTGGCGCACGCGGCAGCGGGGACGAGCAGCGCGATGAGGGCGAGCTTCGAGAGCGTGTTCATGGGAGTTCTCCTTGGGGTGGGGCGGCCGCCGCGCGTGCTCGCGCATCGCGTCGGGGCGCCGAAGAACACCGTAGTTCGCGGCGCGCGTTCCTTCCCTGAGCAGCGCGTGAGGGCTGCGTGAACCCGGCGCCGACCCGTACTTCGCACCGGAGCCGGCGGCGTGGTAGGGAAGGGGCATGTTCGCTCCGCCTCCGCTCCCGCGAACGCTCGAAGCGTCGCTCCGTGATCTCGGCTCCCAGAAGCCCGACGTGCGGAGGAGCGCCATCTCCGATCTTCTCCGCCACGCGCTCCGCGACGACGCGGTGAAGGAGAAGGCCGTCCCGCTCATCGCCAAGGCGTTGGGCGATGGCGTGGCGCAGGTTCGCAGTACCGCGGCCATCGCCCTCGCCGACCTCGGCGCGCCGGCGGCGCTACCGGCCTTGCTGGTTGCCGTGGAGGACGACGATCCCTACGTGCGGGAGATGTCACTGTCTGCTCTGGGCGAGATCGGCGATTCGCGGGCGGCTCCGCGGCTCCTGCGCTCCCTCGACGATGCCCGCCCGGAGGTTCGCTACCAGGCGGTCATCGCGTATCCGCGCTGCGCCAAGGACGAGGCCGACGTGGGCCAGGCCCTCACCCGCGCCTTCGCCGACGACGAGGCCAAGGTCCGGTACATCGCCCTGCGCGTGGCGGAGGAGAACGCCAAGAAGCTCCCGGAGGCGGCCTTCGTCGCAGCGGAGAAGCGCCTTGCGGACGACGACGCCGAGGTTGTGCTGGCGGCGGCGATCTTGCTCGCCCCGCGCGGTCACGAAGAGGCCCGCGCGCTGGTCGCCGAGGTGGTGCGCACCGGGAAGGTGCGGGGGAAGAAGCCGGCGCGCGAGGACGAAGCCGAGGCGGTGGAGCTCTCCGGCGCGCTGGGGCTCCGGGATCTGACCGCCGACCTCGAGCGGCGCGCCTTCGGGCTCGGCCGCTTCTTCGGCGATACGTGTAAGTTCCACGCACGCATCGCGCTGGCGCGGCTGGGGCACGCGCGGGCGGCCAAGGAGATCTACCAGGAGCTCGAGGCCACCACGAAGGGCACCCGCGAGGCCGCGGTGGTGGCCGCGGGCCGGGCCCGCATGAAGGGCGCCAAGCCCAAGCTCACCGCGCTCCGCGGCGACGTGGACGACGCCCTCATCGACGAGGCGTTGGCGCTCCTGGAGCGTGCGCCGTGAGCTCGCGCGGCCCCGCCGTGACGGTGCTGTCGACCCTCGCGCTCCTCCTTGCGGGCGCATGGGCCGGCGGCGCCCTGGTGACCGGCGCACTGGTCGCGCCGGTGGTGTTCCATCGGGTCCCGGCGCCCACAAGCGGCGACGCCATGACCGAGGTGTTCATGCGCTTCGACCGCGCGGCGCTCGCCATGGCCGCCACGCTGGTGTTCACCGAGGTCGCGCTCGCGTTCCTGCGAAAGCCGCTGCTCCGCACCGACGTGGCGCGGCTTCTTCTGGCTATCGCTCTCGTCGGCCTCATCGTGGTGGAGGCGTCGTGGGTCTCCCCGAGCATCGCGGCGCTGCACCAGGCCGGGGCGGTTCGGGGCATCGGCGCCGGCGGCGCCGAGATCGAGCACCTGCACGTGGTGGCCAAACGTATCGGCATGTCCGAGGTGCTCGCCCTGGTGGCCTTCATCGGGCTTCACGTGCGGCGGCTCCTGCAGCAGAGTACCGTTGCCACCCCCGACCGACGCGGTTCCCAAGAGGAAACGCTCGAGCGAACGCGGGTCACCGAGGACCCTGCGGCCGGCGCGTGACGCGAAACGCCGCGAAATCTACGGTCGCGCTCGCGCTCCGTCACCGCCTGCACGGAAGATTGCAGTGTGAAAACAAGATCACCGAAGGCGCCGCGGTAGGTTGACGCCCTCGATTTCGGTTGGTAGGTAAGCCCACGCCTTTTGAATAAGGCGCGCAGCCCGTCCGTCCTACGAAGTCGAACGCGAAGAACGGACTGGGTACGGGTTTTCGAGCGAAGCGCTGCTACAAGGGCTTCGCATCAAACGGATGCTCAAACTGGATTGCTTGCGGCCGATTGCAATGACGCCGCGCTATTAGGAGGCGGGACATGTTGAAGAAGTACATCGGACTCGTTGCGGCGGCTGGACTCGCGGGCGCGGTTGCCCTGGCCTGCACCACCACCACCAGCAGCACGAGCAGCAGCTCGTCTGGCGGCACGCCGGACAGCGGCGCCGTGGACAGTGGCAAGAAGGACACCGGCGTTACGCCGACGGACGGCGGCGGCGGCGGTTGCTACGACGACACGAACGCGAAGGCGTTTGCGACGGCGCCGCCGGCGAAGAGCCAGAACAAGTGCACGGGCACCATGGTTGCCGACTTCCTGGGCGCGTGCC
This sequence comes from Polyangiaceae bacterium, assembly GCA_013141295.1. Lineage (GTDB taxonomy): Bacteria > Myxococcota_A > Polyangia > Polyangiales > Polyangiaceae > JABFRG01. The sequence continues at coordinate 6,072 of JABFRG010000642.1, read as the reverse complement.
TCGGTTCTGGCGGAAGCCAGGCGAAGTGCGACGACTTCCTGAAGGGGACGACCGTCCCCGGCACCAAGGCGTGCGGCGGCTGTCTCCTCGGCCCCAACCAGACCGGCGACGACCCGAAGACGTTCCCGCAGCCGGTGCTCATCTCGGTGGGCGACAACGTGTTCCTCAACGGCGGCATGTGCGACGCCCTCGCGGTCGGCGCTCCTGGCGACTGCGCGGACAAGGCCGGCAACGAGGCGATCTGCCTCCTGACGACCTGCGAGACCTGCGAGACCGCGGACCGCGCGGCCTGCATCAACGACTCGGCTGCGAAGGACCCCTGCAAGAGCGCCCTCACGACGCAAGCTTGCGACGACGCGGTCAAGGCCGGTCAGGCGACGGCGGACGCGAAGTGCGGCGCTTCTGGCGCGACCTTCGAGCAGGCGTTCGCCCTCATGGGCGCGTTCATCTGCGGCGCTCCCTGATCGCAGCCGACCTCACGTAGGTCACACAGAGGAGAGCCCTTCGGGGCTCTCTCTTTTGTTTCCATGACCTGTGGCCGAGAGAGTGAAAACATGTGCCCTGCACGGAACGACGCGTTGGCCGAAAAAATGGGTCCGCTGACGACACAGCGCGTGTCTCCTTTGGAGCGTCACCCAGCCTTTACGATGGCGACGCCGCGTGGTAACTCGCGCTCCATGCGTTTGCTGCCACTCCCGATTGTCGCGTTGGCGCTCGCGCTCGCCGGCTGCGCGTCCATGTGCGGCTCGAAGAACGACAGCGCGTCCGAGGGCGTCACCACGGTAGCGCCGGTGCCCACCCCCACCGAGGAGCCCGCGTACATGCGTCGCTTGCACGTCAGCAAGCCCGCGACCGCGCTCCCGGCCGCCAGCGGCGCGGCGACCATGAATGCCACCGCCCGACCGCACGCGTCGGCTACCAGCGCTCCCTCGACTCCGCAGTGAGGCATCGCTTCACTTTGTTCTTCTCGAAAGGTGTTCCCATGAAGTTGTTCCCCGTCCTCGGTCTCGTCTCGCTCGGCGCTTGCGCCGCCCTGTATCTCGGCTGCTCGTCCTCGACGGTCGCTGGCTCTTCGTCCGGTGGGGCCGGCGATGCGGCGGCGGACGTCAAGGTCGACACCGGCAAGGGCGACGGTGGCGGTGGCGGCGGCGACGGCGGCGCACCCGCTTGCTACGACACCGCGAACTCCGGTGTCTTCGCCACCACCAAGGCGACCGCAAACCAGGGCAAGTGCACCGCGGTGCAGATCAAGGGCTTCTTCGACGCCTGCCTCGGCAACGCCGCGACCGAGGCCGACTGCAAGGCCTTCGACGAGAACGTGGCCAACACCGACTGCAACAAGTGCATGTTCGGACCGGTCAACGGCGACGACGTGACGAAGTTCTCGGACCCCCCGATGATCGAGGCCGGCACCAGCGTCTTCATCAACACGGGCCTCTGCTCCGGCCTGGCCGCGGGCGACGCCGCTTGCGCCAAGAAGCTCTCCGACGAGGGCACCTGCCTCATCAGCTCGTGCGCCGAGTGCGACGACGCCGATGCCGATGCATGCGATACGGCTGCCGCGGGCGACGTCTGCAAGCAGTACCTTGCGGGCGCCACCTGCGAAGCCACCGTGAAGGCCAAGCAAGCTGCGGTCGACGCCCAGTGCGACGCCGCCGACTTCGACGCGCTCTACACCAAGGTCGTCACGTACATCTGCGGCGCTCCCTGAGCCTGCCTCGCCACGCGGCCGCTCGCCGCTTCGCGCACTCCGGTGCGCGGCGCGGGGGTGGCCGCTTTCTCGTTTGTGAGGTGCCATGCTGCGTCTCGTCGTCGTTCTCGGAGCGCTCGGGCTGGGAGGCTGCTCGTCTTGCGGTGGCGGTGGTGCGCCAAGCCCGCCTTTGGAAGAACCGGCGGTCAGTGCCGCCAGCGCCGCCCCTTCGTTCCACAAGCTGCCGCACGCCCATCGGCGGGTCGCGGTAGATGGGGGTGTCGCCACCCCGCTCCTCGTGCCGCCCAGCGCATCCACTCGCTAGCGCCATCTTCTCTCCCGCCTTTTCGCCGATCGCGATAGAGTGCGCCGCATGAGCGTGGAAAACTCGCGAGAGCTTGGCCTGTTTCGCGTCCTTCGCGACGACCATTCGCAGGATCCTGCGGTCTCCGTACCGGACGCCGTCGTGCTCCGGGCGTACCGCGAGATGCGTCGCCTACGCATCCTCGACGCCAAGATGATCCTGCTGCAGCGGCAGGGGCGCGTGGGCTTCTACGGCGCCTGCACCGGCCAAGAGGCGGTACCCATCGGGACCGCGCTGGCGCTGGAGGCGGACGATTGGGTGTATCCTGCACTTCGAGAGCAGAGCGTCATGCTGGTGCGCGGGTTTCCGCTCACGCAGTTCATCGCGCAGGTGTTCGGCAACTCCGGAGACGTGCAGAAGGGCCGGCAGATGCCGAGCCATCACTCCGGCCGCAGCGTCAACCAGGTGAGCTGGTCGTCGAACATCGGCCCGCAGATCATGCAAGCGGTGGGTACCGCCTGGGCCATGAAGCTGCAGAAGAAGAGCAGCATCGCGGTGGGCTTCATGGGCGACGGCGCCACCAGCCAGGGCGATTTCCACTCGGCCATGAACTTCGCTGGCGTCTTCAAGACCCCGTGCGTGCTGATTTGCCAGAACAACCACTGGTCCATCAGCGTGCCCACCGCGAAGCAAACGGCTTCGGCGACCATCGCCATCAAGGGCCTGGCCTACGCGGTCCCTTCGTGCCGCGTCGACGGCAACGACCTCCTGGCGGTGTACGCCGCGGTGAAGGAAGCGGCGGACGACGCCCGGGCAGGGAAGGGCACCACCTTCATCGAGTGCCTCACCTACCGCATCGGCGCCCACTCCACGAGCGACGACCCTTCGCGCTATCGCACCGACGAGGAAGTGGAGTCGTGGAAGCGCAAGGACCCGGTCGATCGGCTGCGCAATCACCTGGTACACCGCGGCCTCCTCGACGACGCCAAGGACGCGGCCCTGGAAGCCGAGCTGACCGACGAAGTGAACGAGGCCGTGAAGGTCGCCGAGGCCTTCCCGGCGCCGTCCCGGGAGTCGCTCTTCGACGACGTCTACCAGGAGCTGCCCTGGTTTCTCCAGGAGCAGAAGGAGGAGCTCCGGCGCGCTCCCCCGGCCCCTTCCCACGGCGGGTAGCCAGCCCTACATTCTTCGTCAGAATGCGTGTCCTGCCCCCTGGTGAGCCAGGTAACACCGGGCTCCGAATCTCGGTTCACCGTCCCGGCCGAGGGGTGGTAAGAGAGCGTCCTACGGAGACATGACGATGAAGAACTACGACGCGGTCGTGATTGGTGGCGGTCCTGGCGGCTACGTTTGCTCCATTCGCCTCGGCCAGCTGAAGCAGAAGGTCGTCTGCATCGAGAAAGAGGAAGTGGGCGGCGTGTGCCTCAACTGGGGCTGCGTGCCCTCGAAGGCGCTCATCTCGGCCAGCCACACCTTCGAGAAGATGAAGGACTCGGCCATCATGGGCCTCACCGTCGAAGGCACCGTGAAGCACGACGTGGGCAAGATGCAGGAGTGGAAGGGCGGCATCGTCAAGAAGCTCACCGGCGGCGTCCGCGGGCTCTTGCGCGGCAATGGCGCCGAGCTGGTCATCGGCGAGGCCCGGGTGACCGGCCCCAACACCGTGGAAGTGAAGACCAAGGAGGGCACCGTCGAGACCTTCCAGGCGAAAGCCATCGTCATCGCCACCGGCGCCACCACCATCGAGATTCCCACCTTCAAGTTCGATGGCAAGCAGATCATCGGCGCCAAAGAGGCAGTGAGCCTCAAGGAGATCCCGAAGCGGATGCTGGTCATCGGCGGCGGCGTCATCGGCCTCGAGCTCGGCTGCGTGTACCAGAAGTTCGGCTCGGAGATCACCGTGGTGGAAGCCACGCCGAACCTCCTGCCCGGCATCGACACCGACGTCTCGGCGGTGGTCGAGAAGAAGATGGTGAAGCACGGCGCCAAGATCATGAAGAACGCCAAGGCCGCCGGTTACGAGAAGAACGCCGACGGCTCGCTGTCGGTGCGCATCGATCTGGGCGAAGGCAAGTTCGACACGGTGGTGTGCGACACGGTGCTGGTGGCCGTGGGCATGCGCCCGAACGGCGCCGGGCTCGGCCTCGAAGAAGTGGGCGTCAAGGTGGAGCGGGGCTTCGTGCCTTCCGACAAGCAGGGCCGCACCAACGTGCCCAGCATCTACTCCATCGGCGACGTCAGCGGCCAGCCGATGCTCGCCCACAAGGCCAGCAAGGAGGGCGAGGTCGTCGCCGAGGTCATCGCCGGCCACAAGGCGGCGAAGGACTGGGTTGCCATCCCCGGCGCCATCTTCACCGATCCGGAAGTGGCCGTCGCCGGCCTCACCGAGGAGCAAGCCAAGGCCAAGGGGCTCGACATTCGCGTGGGGAAGTTCCCCTTCGCGGCCCTCGGTCGCGCCATGGCGGTGAACGAGACCGACGGCTTCTTCAAGGTCGTCGCCGACAAGAACACCCACGAGCTCCTGGGCGTCCAGATCGTCGGCCCCTCGGCCACCGACCTCATCTCCGAGGGCGCCCTCGCGCTCGAGATGCGCGCCTTCCTCGAGGACATCGGTCTCACCATCCACCCGCACCCGACCCTCGGCGAAGGCTTCATGGAAGCCGCCATGGGCGGCCTCGGGCACGCGGTACACATCCTGAATCGCTGACCGCACCGCGGTGACGCCAGCGAGGGGCCCGGCAATCGCCGCGGCCCCTCGATTCGTTTCCGCATCTGCAAACTACACGCTTCTGCGCGAGCTTGGGAGCGGCGCCGCTACCGGCGGCCCTTGAAGCCCATCATCCCCTGCACCACGGATTCGCTGGCTTCGGCGACCTCGGAGGCCTCGCGGGCGCGATCGGCGCAGTCTTCGCAGAGCTTCTTGGTCTTGCCTTCGACCTTCACGGAGATGAGCTGGTCCACTTCGTTGTCGCAGGACTTGCAGGTGGGCATGGGCGCATTGTAGCGCGGAAGTGCGGTCGGGGAGGGGCCCGTGCACGGGAATATACCGGGGTAGGTCCGCTTTGCTTCTGCGGTTTACGGTTTCCCGGATTCGCGTGTTACGCTCAGGTCAACGCCGAATCCCAGTGATCTTTCCGGCGAACGGAGTGCGCGATGGGAATTTTCGATCGAATGGGCAAGGTCATCTCGAGCAACGTCAACAACCTCCTCGACAAGGCGGAAGACGACGGGAAGCTCATCGAGCTGAACCTCGAGGAGATGGCCGAGCAGCTCAAGCGAGGTCGACAAGAGGTCGTCAGCGCGGTGGCCGCCGAGAAGCAGCTGAAGAAGAAGGCCGACGATCTCCAGTCGGACCTCGAGCGCTGGGACAAACGCGCCGAGCTCGCCCTCAAGAGTGGTGACGAGGCGCTGGCGCGTGAGGCCCTCAAGCAGAAGAAGCGCGTCCGCGAGGAGCTGGAGCTGGCCGAGAAGGCCCGCGTGGAGCAGCGCGATACCGCGGTGACCATGAAGAAGGAGCTCGAGCGCATGGAGCAGAAGCTCGAAGAGCTGAAGATGCGCAAGGGCACCATCGTGGCGCGCGCGCAGCAGTCGCGCTCCACCGGCGGCGAGCTGGGCAGCAAGGGCGGCTCGAGCGCCTTCGACAACTTCAAGCGCATGGAAGAGAAGATCGAAGGCCGCGAGGCCGAGGGGCTGGCCATGGCCGAGGTGGAAGAGGCGCTCGGCACCACCGACACCCGCGACCTCGAGAGCAAGTTCCGGGACCTCGAGCACGGCAAGGGATCGAGCGGCAGCGGCACCTCCTCGGAGGTCGAGGACGAGCTCGCGGCACTCAAGAAGCGCATCCGGATCTGAAGCGCGCATGGCGGGCACCGTCGTCGTAGCGTTCGCGACTACCTATGCGGGCGCGCTCGCCGAGGAATCCCTCGGTGAGCGAGTCCGTCCTGCCGTGACGCAATTGCGGGCGACGTGGCGCAGCGACGGCGCCCTGGAGGCCGCCGTCGAGATCGCCGAGGAGAAGCTCGTGGAGCTTCTCCTCGCGGTGCGCGCGGCGCTGCCCGCGTGCGGCGCGAGGAGAAGC
>JABFRG010000877.1 GCA_013141295.1 Polyangiaceae bacterium | reverse complement strand
GTCATACTCCCCTATCGGCCACGTACTTCCGGAGTTGCGCGGGGTTTCTTGCCCGCTTCGTGCGGGCAGGCCGCACGTCTTGACCCTTGGCCCCCCTTCGATAGCGTTGATGTAGGCGCCCCCTCCCGAATGAACGTCCCACTGTTACCTCTCGCCATCGCGGCCGCGGCCTCGCTGGTTGCCTCGTTTTCCTACGCCGGCGATCTGGCGTGCGTCACGCTTTCCGCGGGCAAGCTCGCCGCCCTCGCTACCGGCGACGGCCCCCATGCGCCGGTTTTTGCCCGTTTCCTCAAGGACCGGGACAAGATTCTCTCGCGCTGGCTCATCGTTCGCGTGGTCGCGCTCAGCTTGGCGGCGGCGCTCCTGGTGGACTTCGCCAACGCCGCGGGCGTCCCGCACCTGCGTCTGGCCATCGCCCTGGGCGGCTCGGTGCTGCTCTACGGGACTCTCGCCGAGATCCTCGCCACCATCGCCCGCCGCAGGCCCGAGACGGTGGCCATCCTCGCGCTCCGGCTCCTGCGCCTCTTCGAAGTGGTGGCGATTCCGGTGGCCGATCCGTTGGTGCTCCTGGGGCACGCGGTGGGTGGGCAGTTCCCGGAGACGCGGGTGCACGACGCGCGGATCACCGAGACGGAAGTGCACTACGCGGTCACCGAGGGCGAGCGCGCCGGTACGCTGGCGGAGGAGCCGGCGGAGATGATCCGCAACGTCCTCGACTTCAAGGACCTGACGGTACGCGACGTCATGGTGCCGCGTCGCCGGGTCTCGGCCATCGAGCTCTCCACCGAGGTCGACCAGGTGCTCGAGCTCGTGGCCACCGACGGACACTCTCGCTACCCGGTGTACCGGGAGACCCTCGACAACGTGGTGGGCCTCGTCTACGCCAAGGACCTCTTCGCGTACGCCGAGAGCGGGGACAAGAGCAAGAGCCTCACCGACCTGGTGCGCAAGCAGGTGCTGGTGGTGGTGGAGTTCCAGTCGGCCCTGAGCGTGCTTCGCGAAATGCGCTCGAAGCGCCTGCACATGGCCATCGTGGCCGACGAGTTCGGGGGCACCGAAGGCATCGTCACCCTGGAAGACATCCTCGAGGAGATCGTCGGCGAGATCCACGACGAGTACGACACCGACGCGCCGATCCACGAGCTGGGCGACGGGCGGTTCGTGGCCGACGCGGCCATTCCCATCTCGGACCTGGAGGGCCACCTCGGGAAATCGCTCCCCACCGACGGCGACTTCGAGTCCCTCGGCGGGCTGCTCGTGCATCGCGCCGGGCGCGTCCCCGACGTGGGCGCCAGCATCACCCTCGACGGCGTGCGCTTCATCGTCCGCGAGGCCGACGAGACCCGCGTGGTGAAGGTCGAGATCGTACAAAACGACGGACGCCGGCGTCTTCCCTCGAAGAGTGAAGAAGCGCCGGCGTGACGAGCAAGCCTCGGGAAGTCCCGAGGCCCGCGCTCAGTTCTGGGCGGCCTGGAGGCCCTTGATGAGGATGTCGGCCTGCTCGATGAGGCCCGGCTTGGAGTCCTGCACCACGTTGGGATCGCCGGCGCCCTGGCCCTTGATCTCGGTGATGAACTCGGCGAGCTTCACGGCGAGCTGACCGGCGGCGGTGGACCGCTCGCTGGGGAACGCCTTCTCGATGGTGCCGGGGGCCACGTAGATGGCGGCGGGCTTCTCGAGGGGACCGGTCTTGTAGCGGTCGAGCTTGCCGTTGGAGCGGTTCGGGGAGTTCGGGTCCACGAAGGTGAACTCGGTGGGAAGCTCGATCTTCGCCTTGGGGAGCGAGAGCGGTTGGCTCAGCGGCGCGAGGAGCGCCGCGGGATTGCCGCTCGGGTCCTTGGTGCCGACGATGACCACGAAGCCGATGGTGGTCTTGTCCTTGTTCGTCAGCTGCTCCTTCATCGGCTTTTCCAGGCGCGAGAGGAGGCGGGCGATGGCGTCTTTGTGGTCGTTCACTTGCTGAACGCCGGTGATGTACGAGACGAGCTGCTTGGTGGTCTCCACCTTGAAGCCGCTGAAGCGTCGACCGCCGAGCTCCGCGCCCGTGAAGTCGACGTTGATGCCGCCGAGCTCCTTGGCGAAGGCTTCCGGGAACTCACCCTTGCCCAGGGCTTCGCGGGCGGCCTCGGTCTTCTTCTGGAGGGTCTCCAGCGTGGCCTTGGACGCCACGACGCGCGACTCGAGGGTCTTTGCGTCTTCCTTGGCGGCAGCGCGACCGTTGGACTTCTCGCCTGCCCCGCCGGCCACGTAGCCGACGACGCCGAAGAGAGCCGCCAGCACCACGCCGGCGCCGAGCGCCTTCTTGAATGCGCCGGAGCGAGCCTCCTGGATGGTGCCTTCGTCCATCTCGATGCGCTGTGGTTGCGGCGGCGCCACCGGAGCGGCCGCAGCGGCGCTGGGCCGGAACGGCGTACCCATGCCCGCGAGGCCGAGGGGATCGCCGCCCATGGCCGGCGCGGAAGCGGCAGCCATGGGAACCGGCACCGACTGGGGAGCCATGGGCAGGCCAGTGGGCGCGGGAATCGACGATGCGGGTCCTGGTACGGAAACGGGCGGCGCCGGGATCGCGCCGCTGGGGGCCGCTCCGGGAACCTGATTCAAACCCGTTTTTCCGAGTCGAGCCTTGAGGTCGATCTTCGGCTTCTTGTCCTCAGCCATTCGGTCTCCTTACCAAGCCTGGGATTTGTGTGGGCGACGTTAGTTTCCTCGGTGGCCGAATGTCAACGCACCAGCATAAATAGACGCCCATGCCTTTCCTCCTCACGCGTGTCCGGTGCTTTGCTTCGACGTCCTACCTCGGCGCCATACGGCGCGGCGGCCGCGCCAGGAGCTGTATTGCGGCGCTTCTTTGGACCTGCACGGCGCTTTTGCTTTGGATCGGCTGTACGAATCCGCAGGCAGAGGACCGCACCACGATCGGGCGCGCGTTCGAGGCCGACGGTCGGGTGCTGGCGATCATCCAGGAAGCCGACGGGCTCGCCAAGGGCGGCAAGCGGGTGGCCGCCGCGGAAGTGCTGGAAGGGCGCGGAGCCGCCGCGGTGCGCCGCGCAGAGGACGACGCCACGGCCCTCGCGCCCAAGAGCGACTGGGGCAAGGCGCGTCGCACCGACCTCCTGGGCCTGGCCAAGGATCGGGACCGGGATATCAAGAGCTACGCCGCCGCGCTGCGGAAGGGCGACGAGATGGCGATGCTCGAGGCCTTGACCCACGAGATCGAGACCGACAAGAAGGCCGAGGCGCTGGAACAGGCGCTGAAGTAGGGCGTTTGGCCTTCCGGCGCGCCGCGCGGTAGGCTCGCAAGCGTGGACCTCCATGGCTACATCGACGCGTACCTCGATCACCTGCGCGTGGAACGCGGGCTGGCGCGCAATACCCTCGAGGCCTACGCGCGCGACCTCGGCGAGCTCACCGGCTACCTCGGCGAGGCCCGGCCGGTCACCGACGTGAGCCACGAGGAGATCACCGGATTTCTCGGCGACGTCCTCTCCCGCGGCAAGAGCGCCCGCTCCAGCGCGCGGACGCTCTCGGGGGTGCGCGGGTTCTTCAAGTTCCTCCTGCGCGAAAAGGCGATTCGTGTGGACCCCACGGGGCTCGTGGACCGCCCGCGACTCGGCCGCCGTTTGCCGCGCGTGCTCTCCCACGACGAGGTCGATCGGCTGCTGGCGACGCCGCCTCGGGACACCGACCGCGGGCTCCGCGACACCGCGATGATCTACCTCATGTACGCATCGGGCCTCCGGGTGAGCGAGCTCTGCGGCCTCACACTCGGGGACTTCGAGCGCGATCGCGGGCTGGTCAGCCCCATGGGCAAGGGCAGCAAGCGGCGGCTCGTACCGGTGGGCGAGGTGGCGCTGGAGCACATCGAGCGATACCTCGACGAGGTGCGGCCCCGGCACCCGGCGGCGGAAAAGTCAAAAATACTCTTTCTCTCCCCGCGGGGTCGCGCGCTCACGCGCCAGGGCTTCTGGAAGCTCCTCGGCATCTACGCCCGGTCCGCCGGGATCCGCGGCGCCATTTCGCCCCACAAGCTCCGACACAGCTTCGCCACCCACCTGCTCCGCGGCGGCGCCGACCTCCGGGCAGTGCAGGCGATGCTGGGGCACGCCGACCTGGGCACCACCGAGATCTATACCCGCGTCGCCCAGGACCACGTCCGCGGCGCCTACGATCGTGCCCACCCGCGCGCCTGAACGTCCGGGTACAAAGTTGCGCGGAGCCGTATTAGGGTAAGGGGCCCGTGAAGTCGTTCGAGGAAAGAGACCCGGTGGGCGCGGAGACGTGCGTCATCGTCGAGGTGCCCCACGCGGGCATCTTCGTCCCTGCCGAGTGCCTTGCGGAGCTCTGCGCGCCGGCCCGCGCCATCGCCCGCGACGCCGACCTCTACGTGGACGAGATCTACGCCGGCGCCCCCAGCGCGGGCGCGTCGCTCCTGGCCGCACGTCTCTCGCGCTACGTGGTGGACCTCAATCGCGGCGAAGAAGACATCGACGCCGAGTCGGTGGAAGGCGGGCCCGCCAGCAGTCGCGCGCCCCGGGGCATCATCTGGCGCCTCTCCAGCGATCGCGACCGGGTCCTCACCGGTCCCCTGCCCCGCAAGAGCTTCGACCACCGGGTGCGCTCCTTTTACCGGCCCTATCACGAGCGACTCCAGGCGCTCATCGCCGACAAACGCGCGCGTTTCGGCCGGGCCATCGTCCTCGCCGCCCACTCCATGCCCAGCGTCGGTCGCCGGGGCCACACCGATCTCGACGCGGTGCGCGCCGACGTAGTGCCCGGCACGCGCGGACGCACCAGCGCCGCCGGCCCCATCATCGATCTGGTGGACCAGTTCTTCCGCACCCGCGGGTTCGAGGTTCGGCACGACCTGCCCTACAGCGGCGGCTTCACAACCCAGCACTACGGGCGCCCCGCCGACGGCGTGCACGTCATCCAGATCGAGCTCGCACGGCGGCTCTACATGGACGAGTTCACGCTCCTGCCCAACCCCGAGCGCATGGAGAAGCTGCGTGCACTTTGCACGGAGCTCGTGCGCGCGGTGGGCCAAGCGCCCAGCTGAGGCGGCGACCAAAAAGGAAACGCCCGGAGAGCCCCTGGTGTGGGGCACGCTCCGGGCATTCGCGTGACAGCGGTCGACGTCGGGTTAGACGAAGAGCGCCTTGTGCATCGGCGCGATGGCGCCGAACGGGTTGGTCGGTGCGGCGGTGATCTCGCTCATCATCGACCAGAGGCCACCCCAGGACGGCGTGCCCTGGACGAGCGCCACCTGGTTGGTCATCTTGCCCGAAGTACCGGGCTTGATGCGGGGGCCGATGGCGACGCAGGAGAGCGCGCTGGCGTGGTCCGAGCCAGGGAGGCTGCGGGCGAAGTCGCCGCCGAAGACGACGGTGACGTCGTACTCGGCTGCGGTCGCGGCGTCGGCCATCATGCGGTTGATGAAGGTCTGCACGCCGGGCACGATGTTCTGCGTCATCATGTTGCGGACGTTGGTGCCCTGAATATCGCCGTGCGAGTCCCAGTTGAAGCCGGTCATGACGGTGACGACGTTGGCTCCGGCGCGAACCATGAGCTCCGCGGCGGCCATCGGCGCGTTCATGTTGTTGCCGTTGATGCCCGTCCCGGTGACCCCGTAGAACCCGGGAATCGCGGCGAAGTTGATGTTCGGCTTCGGTGCGGTGAGCGTCTTGATGAGCGACTGGCGCCCTTCGATGTCGCTCCGGAGGTTCGCCGGGTTGCGGTCGTTCCGCTCCTTCGACATCAGCTCCGCCTGGGTGGCTCCGCGGCCGGCCAGGTTGCGCGCCGGCTCGAGGGCCGCGCCGCCCTGGAGCGCCGCGATGGTGGAGCCCATGTCGGCGATGCGCTGGAGCGAGACGCCGTTGGCCGCGGTGTGCGTGCCCTGCGGCATGCCGAGGATGGAGGCCGCCTTGATCGGCGCGTCCCCGCCCATGGCGCTCGCCAGCTGGATGATGCCGCTGTTGTTGCCACCGGCCATCCAGTAGCCCTGCTCGGCGCCACCGTGATCGCTGGAGCCGTGTCGCACGCCGATGGTCGCGATGTGCGACTTGGCGTACGTGCCGAGACCGTCGGCGAAGCCCTTGTCGAGCACCAGTCCGTTGCCGGCGTTGAACACGTTGCCGGCGTTCACGCCGAACGACGTGTTCATGTACGAGTCGGCGCTGGCGAACAGGGAGTTGAAGCCGCCGAGGGTGTAGATGAACACCACCGCGGACTTCTTCCCGTTGAACCCTGCGCGGGCCTCCGAGGCTCCGAAAGGAAACCGACTGGCAGCTGCTGCCGCGCCGGCCATGCCCACACCCTTGAGAAAGTTGCGACGTGAGAAACTCATCTGGGCATCCTCCTCAGAACGACGTGAATTTGTTCGACTCGAAGACCGAGGCGCAGGCATAGGCCCACTTGGTCTTGGCGTCGGTTACGGGGCCCGTGGGGGCGGGGACTTTGGCGAACTCGGTCTCGTCCGTGGCAACCGCCACGCACGCGTCGATTTCGGCCTTGCTGGGCACCGTGTCCCACACCTTGGCGGCGAGGGTCGCGCACTCGGCGGCGGCGGTGGTGGCGTTGGGCTGCTGCGTCCATGCCGGGACGGTGTTTGCATACTGCAAGCACCCGCGGAACGCGATGCGGTAGGTGGTGAAGAGCGTCACCGCGCTGGCCTGGGGCTCCGCGAACCATCGGTTCGGCGGGGCGCCGAAGGCATCGGCCGAGCCGGTGATGAGGGTGTCCATGTTGGCCTGGTTGGCGGTTCCCAGGATCCGATGCATGTCGTCCACCAGCACCTGGAAGGGCTTCACGCGGTGGCGATCGATGACGACGGTGTTCTGCTTGTCGTCTTGCTTACCGTCCACGCGGCCTGCCGCGAGGGCCTTGGAGCCGAGACCGGTGTAGTTGGTCATGGTGTCGCGGCAGCTCTTGGGGCCTTCCGGCTGACCGCTGCTCGACGACGATGCGTTGTTGTTGCCCGACGACGCACCAGCGGGGTCGATGATTTCGCCATCGCCTTCCGACGAGCACGCCAGGAGGCCTGCCACTGCGATTCCGAGAACGAATACGTTGCGCATATTTGCCTCCTTTCTCACTGACAGAAGCTGTCGTCTTTGGCGATGGTGGAGAGAGCCGTTTGGATCTTCCCGGTCTTCTTGAACTCGGTCACGCACTTGTCGAAGACCTGCGACTCGCAGGTGTTCTCCGGGCGGCCATAGAGGAACTTGAACGCCAGGCGGCAGGTGTTGAAGTTGTAGTTCTCGGACTCGACCAGGCGGGCCACGAGGCTCGCGTCGTCGGTGACGGCCTTGCCGTCGATGTCGACGGTGGCGGTGGTGGGCGGGGTGAAGGTCATCGTGTCGCCGGTCCCCTTGCGGACCGAGAGGATGCTCGCGACCTTGTCGAGGGCCGACCAATCCTGGAAGTGACACTGGGCGCAGACGCCGGCCGAGCGGCCCGCCTTGCTGGTGTCGACGCCTTCGGCGTTGGACACGGCCTGGAGCTTCAGGCCGGTGATGTTCTGCATGATGCGGTAGCCGGTGACGATCTTGATGCCAGCGAGCTCGTTACCCGCGTAGCGGACCATCCAGGCGCGGCTGCGGAAGTACCCGAGGCCGTTCGGGTCCGGCTGGACCACGACGTTGTTCGGCTGCTGGGCGTTGGGCACCACCACGTTGAACTTCCCGAGGAACAGATCCTTGTAGGGGAGGTCGTTCGACAAGATGTACTTGCCGAGGTGGTAGGTCGCGTCCTCGGCCGACGTCATACCGGGAGCCGGGTTCAGCTCCGAGTTGAGGAAGCGCGAGAAGAGCTCCACGAACTCCGGCGCCTTCAGGTAGGCGTCGACGGCGGCTTGCGGGTCGGCCGCCTTGAGCTCCGCGTCCGTTGCGCCCTTCCCGAGGAAAGACGTCTTGAGCCGGGTTGCGCAGCGAGCGATGGACTCGGCGCTGCTCGGCTTCTCTGCGGATGCCGGTTTCTGGAAAAGTCCGAAGGCACCTGCTGCGAGCAGGGGCACCGCAGCTACCCAGATCCTTTTCGTACGGAGCACATTCATGGGGCGACCTCCCAAGCTCGAAACTTTCGAGCGTCATCACCCGTTCAGCACGCTCCGTGCCACGGCTGAACCGTACCGTTTTGCCCGGCGCGGGAGGAAAATTCTATCTGCGCGCGAACTTTTCGCGGCACGGAACCCTCAGCACCTCGGAAAACGGCTGGATCGCGCCAGCTCCATGTGCTGCATCCATGCGGCTATCCTGCGGTGGAGTGGTAATTCCCGCCGAAAAGGTCCACATCCGTCATGATCTTCTGCCGAACGGGGCTCTGTACGTCTGGACAGGCATGGGTGTTGTCGCCTAGTTAGGCGAGGCCGCAGGTACTGCAGCATGGTACCCGGACCCTTTGCCGAGCAGGCGCGCGTTTTCCCTTGACGAAAAGGGAGCGGTCGTTCAGTTTCCGGCACCCGTTTTCGGTCTCACGAGGTTGAAAGAAGTCATGGCGAAGAGCGATATCACTGGGAAACGACGTCTCGCGGCGCAGAACGTCTCCCACTCCAACATCAAGACGAAGCGCTGGCAGCACGTGAACGTGCAGACGCGGCGCATCTGGGTGCCGGAGCTTGGCCGCTTCGTGTCCCTCAACATCACGACGCGCGACCTGCGGACCATCGACAAGATTGGTGTTACCGCCTACGCCAAGCGCTACAGCGTCAAGCTCGGCTGAGTCTCTCGGAGGCGCGTCCGGGGTCTTTCGACCTCGCCGGTGCCTCCAGCCCCCGCAGAGCGGCACCGTGCCCTCAGGTCCGAAAGGTCCTGAGGGCAAGCTTCTCTGCGCCTGCCACGTGCCTCTAGTTCGTGAGCCCAGATCGGGAACGTCGAGTCGCCTCGTCGTTCCCGTTTCTCGTTTTGTCGCGCTCCTCGCGCCGGATCAGGCCCGGAGGACCCAGCTCTGGGGATCGCCCTTGCCGACTTGCAGGGTGGCCACGGCGGCGCCCTTCCCCAGGGCCTGGAGCTCCGCACGCAGCGAGGGCTCGAGCGCAGCGGGCGCCCGCGCCAGGGTCGCGCGGACGTCGCGAATGCGACCCAGCGTGAAGCCCACACCGCCTTGCACGACGCCCCCCTCGCCCACGAGGGCGATGGCCGCCGGGATGCCGCAAGGGACGCCGGGCGCGATGCGACGCTCGCCGCGACGCACCGGCGCTGCGTAGCCGGGCGCCAGGAGGCCCAGCTCGGGAATGGGGACGCCGATCTCGTGAACCTCGTAGGCCGCGATGGCCACGGTGCCGCGGCCGTCGATGGCCGTGACGATCTCGCTCCGGGCTTCGGCGTCCTCGTCGCTCCAGGGCGCGAAGGCCAGCGTCGCCTCGGCGTCGCGGGTGCATGCCTCGATGGTGGGCACCAGCGTGAGATCTTCGGCGGTGAGAAGGCCGCCGGTCATCTTTCCGGTGGCCGCCATGAGCGCCTCGGTGAACTCCAAAAACCCCCGAGGCCCTAGCCGAGCCAGGCGATCGAGCACGCGTGCGCGCTCCGGCGAAAGCTCCCGGGCCATGGCGACGGCTCCGCCGGAGACCGCAGATTGCGTGGCGGTGCCGAAGGTGGCGAGGGCCGAGAAGAGGGCCGCCGGGAGCATCGGTGCTCCGACCCGAGCCGTGCGCGGCGGTTCGCCGGTGAAGCCCCGAGGGCGGTCTGCGCCCTTGCCGGGCTGACGAACGCGGCCGTCGAT
>JABFRG010000106.1 GCA_013141295.1 Polyangiaceae bacterium | reverse complement strand
AGAGGCTCGAGGCTGTCTCCTGCAGAGGCTCGAGGCTGTCTCCTGCTGAGGCTCGAGGCTGTCTCCTGCTGAGGCTCGAGTCTGTCTCCTGCTGAGGCTCGAGGCTGTCTCCTGCTGAGGCTCGAGGTTCGGTCCTACTCGTTCTCGAGCTCTTCGTCGGTGGGGTCGCGGCGGGGGCGGATGACGAGCTGGAGGACGCCGGGGAGGACGAACATGGTGAGCAGGGTCGAGAAGACGATGCCGGTGATGACGACGGTGGCGAGCGGGCGCTGGACTTCGGCGCCGGCTCCGTTCGCCAGCGCCATAGGCAGGAACCCGAGCGCGGCGACGGCACCTGTCGTAAGAACCGCGCGGAGCGAGTGCACGGCGCCCTTCTGGATGGCTTCGTCCTTGGGTGCGCCCTCTTCGATGCGGCGCTTCACGTCGGCGGCCATGACCACGCCGTTGAGCACCGCCACGCCGGCCAGCGCGATGAAGCCCACGGCGGCCGGGATGCTGAAGGAGAGGCCGCGGCCCACCAGGCCGAGAATGCCGCCGGTGAGCGCGAAGGGCACCACCAGGAACACCGAGGTGGCGTAGCGCGCGCTCTGGAACATCCAGAGCAGCATGGCGAAGATGATGACGAGGCTCACCGGCACCACGAGGGCGAGGCGGGCCTTGGCGCGCTCGAAGTTCTCGAACTGGCCGCCCCAGGTGATCTCGTAGCCGCTCTTGAGGGCCACGTCCTTGCGCACGCGCTCGCGCGCTTCGGAAACCCACGACACGAGATCGCGGCCGCGCAGGTTCACTTCCACGCGCACGGTGCGCTTGAGCCCCTCGCGGCGAATCTGGGTGGGGCCCTCGGTCTCGGTCACGGTGGCCACCTCCGAGAGCGGCACCGAACGGCCATTGGAGCCGCCCACGAAAAGGTCGCCGATGGCGTCCAGGGTCGGCGCCTGCGGCGGCACCAGCAGGCGGAAGTCGAAGCGCCGGTGACCCTCGTAGATGTATCCTACAGGAATCCCCACGCGCGCCGCCTGGATGACCGCCAGCGCGTCTTCCGCCGCCACGCCGTAGCGCGCCAGGCGCACGCGGTCGGGGCGGATGAGCAGCGAGGGCGCGCCGAGCACCCGCTCCACGCGCACGTCGCCCGAGCCCGGCACCTGTCGCACGCTGCGCCCCACCAGCTCGCTCAGGCTCTTGAGCTCGTTCAGATCGTCGCCGAAAATGGCGATCTGCACGTCGGCGCGGGAGCCGCTGATGAGCTCGTTGGTCTTGTCCTCGATGGGCTGCGACACCGAGACGAAAGTGCCCTGCACCTCGGACTCGATGGCGTTCTTCATGGCCACCGAGAGGCCGTCGAGGTCCTGCGCGGTCTTCCACTCTTTCTTCGGCTTCAGGTGCACGAAGATGTCGGTGTTGTCGTTGCCCACCGGGTCGATGGCCACCTCGGCGCGGCCGGTCATGGCCAGGGTGGTGACCACTTCGGGAAAGCGCTTGAGCACCTGCTCGGCCTTGAGGTCGAGCTCCTTGGCCTGGCCGAGGCCGATGGAAGGCGCGCGACGAATGGTCACCACCGCGTCGCCTTCGTCGATGCGCGGGATGAAGTCGGCGCCCGCGCGGCCGAGGAGCACGAAGCTCCCCACCAACGCCACCGTCGAGACCACCAGCGCCGGTACCTTGAAGTCGAGAGCGCGGGCCAGTGCCGCGGCGTAGTTGCGCTCGGCCCAGGTGAGCCAGCGCGCGGTGGCCTTCTTGGGAGGCGGCACGAACGTGACCAGCAGGGCCGGGAAGAAGAGCAGCGCGTACACCAGTGCGCCGAACAGCGCCGAGGCCATGGTGATGGCCATGGGCCGGAACATCTTGCCCTCGATGCCTTCGAGCGCCAGCAGCGGCAAGTACACCAGCATGATGATGGCCACCGAGAAGGCCACCGGGCGCACCACGGCGCTGGCGACCTCGGCGTAGGCCGTGCGTCTGGCTCTGCCCACAAGGGTTCTGCCGGCGGTGAACGCCATGACCCCTTCCAGGATGATGATGGGACCGTCCACCAAGAAGCCGAAGTCGATGGCGCCCAGGCTCATGAGATCGCCGGTGACGCCGAAGATGAGCATGCCGAACACGGCGATGGACATGGACACGAAGATGCCGAGCACCACCGTGAGCGCGCCGCGCAAGGTGCCCAGCAGGAGCGCCAGCACGATGGTGACCACCACCACGCCCTCGATGAGGTTCTTCACCACCGTGCCGACGGTGCGTCCCACGAAGTCGCCGCGGTCGTAGATGGGGTCGATGATCACCCCGGGCGGAAGCTTCTTCTGGATCTCCCCCACGCGGGTCTTCACCGCCGCGATGACGTCGCGGCTGTTGGCGCCGATGAGCATCATGGTGACGCCGGTGACCGCCTCGCCCTCGCCGTCGCGGGTGATGACGCCGTGACGCAGGGCCGAGCCCACGCGCACTTGCCCGATGTGCCGCACCAAGAGCGGTGTGCCGTCGGCGCCCATGCGCAGCACGACGTTGGCGATCTCTTCTTCGGTCTTGAGGGCGCCCACCGCGGTGAGCGTGAACGACTCGGCGCCGCGGTCGAGGTAGCCGCCGCCGACGTTGACGTTGGACTTTGCTAGCGCATCGGCCACGTCGCGCAGGGTCATCTCGTGGGCGTGAAGGCGCCCGCGATCGACCACCACCTGGTACTCCTTGAGGTCACCGCCCATGGTGTTCACTTCGATGACGCCGGTGACGCCTCGCAGCTGGGGCACGATCTCCCAGTCGAGGATGGTCCGCAGCTGCATCGGCGAGTGCTTCTCGGAGCGCACCACGAACTGGTAAATCTCGCCCAGGCCGCCGGACACCGGCGAGAGCTCGGGCTTGCCGGTGCCCTTGGGCAGCGTCTCTTCCACGCCGCGCACGCGCTCCAGCACCATCTGCCTGGCGAACCAGATGTCGGTGCCCTCCTTGAAGATGACGGTGACCGCCGAGAGCCCGCCGCGGCTCACGGAACGCAGCTCGGTGAGCTGCGGCAGGCCGTTGAGCGCCGCTTCCATGGGGAAGGTCACGGTGCGCTCGACCTCGATGGGCGAGAGACCCGGCGCGTCGGTGAGCACCGACACCTGGATGGTGGAGACGTCGGGGATGGCGTCGATGGGCAGCGCGCGCACCGCGAGGCCGCCGGCCACCAGGAGCACCGCGAGCAGCACCAGGACGACGACGCGAAGTCGGATGGAGGCGCGAACGATTGCGTCGAGCATGGCTAGCGGAAGATCTCCGACTTGAGGGCGAACACACCCTTGGAGACCACTGTCTCACCGGCCGAAAGGCCGGTGGCGATCTCCACGCGCACGCCGTCCTCGGCGCCGATGGTCACGGTGCGCGGCTCCACCGCACCGGGCTCACGCACCACGAACACCGTGGGCTTGCCGTCGACCATGGTGAGCGCCTCGCGCGGAAGCAGGAACCCCGCGGTGGGCTTGTTGAGGGTGTGAATCTTGGCCAGCACCGACTGACCGGGGCGCAAGAGGCGCTCGGTGTTCTCCACCACCACGCGCACGTCGCCGCTGCGCGTGTCGCGATCGATGACGTCGCCGACGTGGGCGATGCGGCCTTCGAGCGTCTTGGAGGTGTTGCCCTGGGGGGTGATCTCCACGCGATCGCCGGGGTGCATGTTGGAGAGCTCGCGCTCGAAGACGGCCAGCTCGATCCACACCTGCGAGAGATCGGCCACCCGGAAGAGCATCGCGCTCGCATCCACCGACTGACCGCGCGACATGGGGGCGTCGATGATCTTGCCGGCGATGGGGCTGGTGATGCGCATGACGCCCAAGGTGCCGCCGCTCCCGCCGCCGAGCGCGTTGACCCGCTGCTGCGCCGCGATGAAGTCGGCCTTCGCGGCCTCGGCGGTGGCGTGCGCCAGCTCGGCGTCGCGCTTGGCGGAGACCCGCGCCTCGGCCAATTGCGCCTCGCGGGTCTCGTTGGCCTTGGCTGCCGCCAGGTGCGCCTGCGCCGATTGCAGCGAGGTTTGCGCCTGCCCCAGCTCGGTGCTCTCGAGCTCCGCCAGCACGTCGGTGGCCTTCACCTCGTCGCCCACGAACTTGTAGATGGTGCGCAGGCGACCGGGCATGCGCGCGCCGATGACCGCCACCTTTTGCGGATCGAAGGTGACGGTGCCGGTGACGTTGTCGGTGGGCGAAAGGCTACCAGTCTCGACCTTGGCGAAGGCCAGGCCCGAGCGCGTGGAGAAGCCCTCGGAGTAGCGAATCCACTGCCCGTCGAAGGTGGGTACGTCGCGCGGCGGATCGGCCGCCTCCGGCGCTCCCTTGTGAAACGCCGCGTAGGCCCCGCCCGCCGTGACCAGCAGGGCGAGGAGGGCGATGAGCCCCCGTTTGGTCCAGACCTTCATAGCGGGGCGCCTCCTACGGCGAATTCCAGGGCGATGTACTCGAGCCACGCGGACTCCAGCGCATCCGTGCGGAGTGCACGCACCCGCGCGACGTCGCGCGCCGCGGCGGTCACACGAAAGATGTCGAAGCGACCGGCGAGCCAGCCGGTCTCCACCAGCTCCAGCGTGCGCTCGGCTGCCGGTAGGCCCTTGTCGCTGAGCACTGCCAGCTCGCGACGACGGGACTCGTAGGCGGCGAGGCGTCCGGATACGTCGCGCACGACCTGCCGCAACAGGAGCTCCAGACGCTCTTGCTCGGCCTGGGTCTTCGCGTCGGTGACCGCCCGCGCCTGCTGGTTTCGCTGCGCCACCGGCAGCTCCACGCTCAGGCCCACTTGCCCGAAGATCGGCGACACCGGTGCTGCGTCGACGCCCAGGTACACGCTCAGCCGGGGAAACAGCTCGCTCTTCAGGCGATCGCTGGTGGCCATGAGCGCCGCCACCTGGGCGCGCGCCTGGGCCAGCTCGGGCTTGTGGTTCAGTGCCCGCGCCACCAGCTGATTCTCCGCGGCCGGCGGCTGCGGGTTGCCGAGCGGCGTGGTGAGGGTGAGCGGCGCCGTGGCCGACATGTCGAGCAGCGACCGCAGGTGCATCAGGTACGCGTCGCGCTCGCGGGAGGCGGACTCGCGCTGGCTCTGCAGCACCGAGAGCTCGCTGCGCGCCGAGGCTTCGTCGACGTCGCCGGAGGCGCCGGCATCGGCCCGCGCGGTGGAGGCCCGGAGAATGCGCTCGGCGATGGAGATGAGCGCGTCGACCTCTTCCATGCGTCGCGCCCAGGCGCCCACATGAATGTAGGCTGCAAATACCTCGCTCCGGGCCTGCTTGCGGATGGTGGCCAGCTCCGCCTGCGCCACGCCCACGCCGCGATCGGCCTCGCGCTTGCGTGCGCCGGGTGCCCCACCCAGATCCATGGGCACGTCGAGGGCCGCCGCGTAGCCCATGTCGCCGAAGAACGAGCCGCCGGTGACGGCAGGGCGGGCCTCGCCGGAGAGCCGCGGATTACCGGGAAAACGCAGTCCCGCGCCGGTGCGCCGCGCGTTCGCCTCGCGCACACCGTACTGCGCGAGCACCACCTGCGGCGCCACGTCGTTGGCCCGACGCAGCGCCTCGTCCAAGCTCAGCGCGGTGGCTCCAGCGGGGCGCGGCTCCTCCGCCGACGCCAGTCGCAGCACGGATCCGAGTGCTACGACGATCGCCAGAATAGGAATGAATTTGCGCATGGCTAATGAGACTCGAATTCGAGCGGCATACTACCTTACGGATCCTTCATAATTCAAGCGCGGCGCCGGCAAATGCGTATCGGGGTGGCCGTGGACAAAGTCGTTTGAGGTGAAACGAGTGGGGCAGTTTGGCGACCGAGGCAGTCCGCCACACCGCGAAGGCGACGCCCGAGTATGATGCGCGCCATGCAAGCGACGGTTCGGTCTCGTTCGTGGCTCTTGCCATGCGTTCTGGTGGTTGGGTGTGCAGGTGGTAGCAACGTTCCCCCGCCGGCAGCGCCGACCGGCGCCGATGCGCCCCACCACTTCGTGCCCGACGAGCAGCTCGACGCGGAGCTCCGCTCCTACGCCGAGAACTTCGGGCTCAAGCTGGGCGCGCCGCAGAGCCCGCGCGTCACCAAGGACGGCAAGACCGTGCTCTTCCTTCGGGCCAAACCCAAGGAGCCGAAGCAGTCGCTCTTCGAGATGGACCTGGCGAGCGGCCAGCTCACGGAGCTCATCACCGCCACCACGCTCCTGGGCAAGGAAGAGACGCTGAGCCCCGAAGAGAAGGCCCGACGCGAGCGCATGCGCATCGTGGCCCGGGGTCTCGCCTCGTTCGAGGAGAGCGAGGACGGCAGCAAGATTCTGGTGCCGCTCTCCGGGCGCATCTTCGTGTACGACCGGGCGAAGAAGACCGCGCGCGAGCTCCCCACCGGCGAGAGCATCGTCGACCCGCACTTCTCCCACGACGGCAAGCTGGTGGGCTACGCCCGTGGCCACGACTGCTACGTCATCGGCGTCGACGGCGGCGCCGAGCGCGCGCTCACCCACGGCGGCACCGAGGAGCACGAGTACGGCACCGCGGAGTTCATCGCGCAAGAAGAGCTGGGGCGCACCCGGGGCTTCTTCTTCTCGCCGGACGATCGCACGGTGCTGGTGCAAGAGACCGAGCAGAAGGACGTGGAGCGGCTGAGCTTGCCCGATACCGCGCACCCGGAGCGACCGCTCGATCGGCCGTTCTATCCGCGCGCCGGCAAGACCAACGCCAAGGTGGGCTTCGCGCTGGTGCCTGCGGCAGGCGGCGCCGGACGGCCGCTCACCTGGGACAAGGAGACGTATCCGTACGTCGCCAAGGTGGTGTGGCAGAAGGGCGCGCCGCTCACGCTGGTGGTGCTCGGCCGGCTGCAGAAGGACATGGCGATGCTCACCTTCGACGACGCGGGCGCCGCCAAGGTGGTGCTCGAGGAGCACGACGACGCGTGGCTCGAGGCCGACGGCACCACGCCCGAGTGGATCGACGGCGGCAAGGCTTTCCTGTGGGGCAGCGATCGCAAGGGCCGCTGGGAGCTCTCGCTGCGGGCGCCCAACGGCACCGTGGTGCGTCCGCTGGTCGATGGACAATACAACTATCGCGGCGTGGCCAAGGTCGACGAGAAGACGCGCCAGGTGTTCTTCCGCGGCAGCCCGGTCTCGCCGCTCATGAGCGGGCTCTACGTGACGAACCTGGAGGGCGGCGCGCCCAAGCCGGTGGTGGAGCCCGATCACGGGAACATCGATCCGCGCTTCGGAGGCTCGACGTCAGTGTTCGCTTCCCTCGAGGGCGGAAAATCGGAGCTCTCCAGCTGGCACCTGCGGAGCGCGCAAGGGCAGGAGCTGGCGAAGCTGCCCACGCTCGCAGAGAAGCCGGCGCGCATGCCGCGGGTGCAGTTCGTTCGGGCCGGTGGCAAGGACGACATCGAAGTGGCGCTGCTGCGTCCGGAGGGCGCGGCACCTGGCGTGAAGCTGCCGATCATCGACGCGGCCTATGGCGGACCGCACGTGGCGCTCGCCACCTACAGCGCGTCGGCCTACGTGCGCGCGCAGTGGGTGGCCGACAAGACGCACTCCATCGTGGCGGTCTTCGACGTACGCGGTACGCCCAACCGCGGTCGCGAGTGGGAGCGGGCCCTCGCCGGGCACCTGGGTGACGTGCCCCTCGATGGGCACGCGGCCATCATGCAGGAGCTCGCACGTACGCTGCCCGACGCCGACCCCACGCGCATCGGGATCTTCGGCTGGTCCTTCGGTGGCTATCTCTCGGCGCTCGCCGCCGTGCGTCGTCCCGATGTGTTCAAGGCCGCGGTCGCCGGCGCACCGGTCATCGACTGGCGCGACTACGACACCGCGTACACGGAGCGCTTCCTCGGTCTGCCTGCCGCCGAGAAGGCCGCCTACGACGCCGCCTCGGTGCTCAGCTACGTGCAGCCGGGCCAGAAGATCGCGCCCCTCCTGGTGGTGCACGGCACCGCCGACGACAACGTGTTCTTCCTCCACTCGCTCAAGTTCACCGAAGCCATGAACCGCGCCGGTCTGCCGTACGACTTCATGCCGCTCCCGGGCATCACGCACATCCTCGCCGAGCCGCAACTAACCGCCCGCGTCTGGTCCCGCATGATGCTCTTCCTCCGCGAAAAGCTCCGCGGCTAGAGAGGGGTATTTCGGGAAAAGCGCGCTTTGCGTGCGACCTCGGGCCCCGGACGGCATACTCCCTTCGAGGCCCCATGAAAGCTCGTTGCCTTACGCTTGCGGTGCTCGGCTGCACACTGTGGACGACCTCTGCTTGGGCAGCGCCCGCGGTGAGCATCACGGCGCCCGCGGCCAACGCCGGGGTGGGCCGGGGCCGCACGGTCGATGTCTCGGTCACCGTGACCTCGGGCGTCACGGTGAAGACGGTGACCGGGCAGGTGACCGGCGGACCCTCGTTCACGGTGCCGCCCGCCATGTGCACGCTCACCGGCACCGGCGTCAGCTGCTTCGCGCAGATTCCCACCACCGGCGTTCCCAACGGCCCGGCCACGGTCACTCTCGCCGCCACCGATGCGCTCGACGACGTGGGCACCGGTACGCTCGCCATCGTGGTGGACGACGCGCCGACGATCCAGGGCGTGCTCCCGAACAGCCTTGTCACGTCGCCCTCGCTCGCTCTCACCTGCGCCGACACCGGCGCGTACGCCTGCACCTCGCTGGAGATCCTCCGGGTCGAGACCCCGCTCGTCTCGGGCACCACGAGCGTCTCGCTGCCGCTCGGACCCCTCGACGGCACGGGACCCGACTACCAGCTGGTGGCGCGGGCACGCGATGCGAAGGGCATCGAAACCGTCGTCCCGCTGGGGCTCACGGTGGATCTCACGCCCGGCGTACGCGTGCTCTCGCGGGTGCCCGGCGAGATTCTCGAGGTCAGCGAGAAGAGCATCCTCTTTCGCAAGCGCGACGCGGGCGGCCTGTTCCTGCGCGATCGCGCCACCGGCGTCGATACGCTGCTCTCGCTCACCGGCACCGAAGGCAAGTTGCTCGATCAGGGCGCGCTGTTCTACGTCTCCGAAGATCCGGCGGGCCCGCACTACCTTTGGGGCACCACCCGCGGCAGCTTCGCCGGCGTGAATCCCCGCACCGACGGCAAGCGCGCGGTGTTCGCCGGGAGCGCGGACTACGCGTCGCCGGAGGCGATTCACTGCTACCTGGTGGACTTCGCGACGGGCGCCGTCACCACGCCGGTGGACCTCACCACGCTGGCGAGCGCGCCCCGTGCGTGCCAGGGCCTTGGTATCGCGCCCAGCGGCGATCTCTACTTCTCTTTCGACAACTTCACCGGCACCGGCATCGTTCAAG
This sequence comes from Polyangiaceae bacterium, assembly GCA_013141295.1. Taxonomy (GTDB): domain Bacteria; phylum Myxococcota_A; class Polyangia; order Polyangiales; family Polyangiaceae; genus JABFRG01. The sequence continues at coordinate 473 of JABFRG010000106.1, read as the reverse complement.
ACTTCGTGCGCGTCTCCGGTGGCGTGGCCTCCCGGCTCAACTTCGCGGGGTCGCGCCACACCACGAAGATCCTCGATGGGGAGCATCTGGCCTTCGACACCACCGGCGCCGCCGCTTCGTCGAACCTGTACTACGACAACGTGCTCCTCGGCGTCGGATACCTCTTCGATGCACGCGACGGGTTCGTCTTGTTCCGTGGGCCCAACGGCTCGAGCAATCCCGTGCAAGTGCGGGAGCCCGACAACACGCTGGTCGACCGCAACATCTTCACGCTGCCCAACCTCGGTCATCTGGGGCCCGCAGGCGAATTCTCGGTGGGCGCGCGCACCGGCGACGCCACCGCGCAGAACCTGGTGCCGCTCACCGGACGCCCCACCGAAGTGGCGCGCGGCCCCGGAAATCTCGTGCCCGTCGCTGGCGGATGGCTGCTCGTCCAGGCCGACACCCTCCGCTGCGCACGCGCTCCGTGCGGC
>JABFRG010000588.1 GCA_013141295.1 Polyangiaceae bacterium | reverse complement strand
ACCCACCACCGTGGCGCTCACGGCGGCCCGCGCACCGGGCTCGATGACCGAGAGCACCGGGAGGTCCAGGGCCGCGCGCACGTGCTCGGGGGCCACGGCGCTCACGGTGTTGCACGCGATGACGATGGCTTTCACGCCGCGGTCGCGCAGGTGTCGCGCGCAGGCCAGCGCGTAGCGAATGACCGTCTCGGGCCCGCGGGTCCCGTACGGCACACGGGCGGTGTCACCCAGGTAGATGATGTTCTCCTGGGGGAGCGCGCGGCGGAGCGCACGCACCACGGTGAGGCCGCCGAGGCCCGAATCGAATACCCCCAAAGGCGCGTCACTCTTCACGGCTCGTCGTCCTCCTCGACGCGGACGCCGAGCTCGTCCACCAAGGTTCCGTAGACGCGCCGCAGCGCCTCCACCTGCTCCGGGGACCGGAGCTGCTTTCGTTCGCTCGAGCGCTTCGCTTCGCCGGCCATCTCGGCCAGGGCCTTGGCCCGTCGGTTCTGTGTTGCCCGAGCCCGTCGCCCGGCCCGCAGCAGCGGAAACAGGCCCCAGGCTCGGTATCCGTCGAAGGGGCGGATGGGCATCAGGTTGAAGAGCCCCAGCACCAGGTTGGTGAAGATGAGCGTGGAGAGCACTTGGTCCAGCGCCATCGGGAGCGGCCCGGGGAGCAGGAAGTACAAGGCCACCGCGGGCACGAGCACCAGCACCTGGGCCACGATGCCTCCCCAGGCGATGACCGCTGCCTGGAGCGGCGTAGCATCTCCGCTCCAGTGGCACAGGCCACCGCCGCCGTGGAGATCGATCCCCACGACGCGCAGGCGAAAGGCGCGCACCATGGCCGCATGGCCGAGCTCGTGGAACACGATGAGCGCCACGCAGGCGGCCCAGGCGTAGGGCGCGAAGTGGAACCGCGTGAAGATCGCCACGCCCAGCGGCAGGGTCCAGTGGATCCGGAACACCGCCCGGCCTTCGCGGGCGAAGCGCAGATAACCCTGGGAGAGCGACACTTCCATGCAAGGGACCGCTAGTTGAGCATGCGCTTGTTGGGGCCGCTCTCGTCCGGCAGGCCGCCCTTGACCACGCGCAACGCGGGCGCGCCGGCGGGGCGCTTGCCACGGGCGCTGCTGGTGGTCTTCTGCAGGCGACCGAGCTTCCAGTTCAGATAGGCCCGGCGCACGACCGAAGGCGTTCCGCCGAAGAGCATGCCCACGCTCCAGCCCGCCAGCGGCGCGAACGGTCCTTCGGTGCCCGCGGCGCCATAGAGGACCGCCACCACGGCCATCACGAGCGTCACCCACTTGAGCCAGGCGCCACGCACCGGCACGAAGAAGAAGAGGCGGATGACGATGTCGGGCATCTCCAGCGAAAACGCGACGCTGATGGCGGCCACCGCGGCGTAGGAGCCGAAGAAGATCTCCGGATGGAACAGGCTCGACGAGATCGGCAACAGGTGGAGCAACGTCGTGACCAGGTTGCCGAACACCACGGCGCCTGCGACGAACGCCAGGTAGCGCCGCGCTCCCCAGCGGCGCTCCACTTCCGTGGAGAGGAAGTAGATGCCCATCAACGTGAAGAGCACGTCGGACAGGCTGCCCGGATTGGTGAGCACCGAGGCCGTGAGGAGCCGCCACACCTCGCCGTGGAGAATCTTGTCGGCGTCGCCGGCAAGGATCAGGAACGGGGCCTGGGTGTGCGCGAAGTTCACGAGAATCGCCTGCGCGATGCTCATGGCGCCCACCAGCAGGAGCAGGAAAATCACCGCGGGGCCGGGGCGCGGAAGACCGGAGCTCGCGGATCCATTCATAGAAGCAAGTGTAACACCGGACCTCGCGGCGCGCCGGGTTTGTGGAGGCCGGAAACCGCTGCTTCGAGAGCCGAGCGCCTTACTGCGTGACGTGCTGGGGGGCAGGGCAGGAGGCGACGGTCTGGATTCCCGTCCGCTGCACCGCGCTACACGAGGTCTTGCTGATGGGCTTGAGCTCGAGGAACTTGGTGCTCGCCTCGGCCGCGGATGCCGGCAGCGCACCCGCCAGCGTGCCGATGGCGCCGCCGTTCTGGTCCCACACGGCTTTGCTGAAACCGAAGAGCTCGATGCCGTACGACGCGTCCACCGCCAGCTCGTGGAAGAGCCCGTCGCTGAAGCAGTCGTAGACGCCGATGCCGAGGACGAGGTCGGGCGTGGCGAGGCCGGCGTCGGCCCCTGCGTCGTAGCCGAGGTCGGACGGCCCCCGAAGCACGGCCACGTACTTGAAGACCTGCCCCGCCGCCGGGCCGCATCCGAGATCGCCTACCGCCGACTCGCTGCGCACGATGATGCCCGTGACCGGCGAGTAGCCCACCGACTCGGTTGCCGTCGTGTCCGTGCAGGCCACGGCGGTCGTCGCGAGAAGAACGAGGAGGGTAAGCCAGCGCACGCCCTAGCGTTTAGGCCGTGTCGAGGCGGTTGCCAACCGCAAACATGCAAAGGGCGGCGGCCGCGGCGCTCAGAAGCCGCAGAGGCGGTCGATGCTGCGGGAGCAGTCGGCCTGGACCAGAACCCCGGTCGACGCCCGTACCGCGCACGAGCCCTGGAAGCACAGGCGGTTGCCCGCGCGGCCGGCGATATCGAAAGTGTAGACGCGACCGCCCGAGAGGTCGACGAAGCGCACCGGCTGCTCGCAGCTGGCCGTTCCGGTTTCGCCGGTGTCGCGGTTGGTGACCGTCCAGGAGGTGAGGGGGCTCCCGCAGGTGGCCCCCAAGTTGATGGTCTCCTGGAACTCGATCTCGGTGTCGTAGCTGGAGCCGGAAGACGTGGAGTTGACGATGCAGCCGAGCCCGGTCACGGGAAGCACGACGGCAAAGGCGACAGCGGCAAGAGACGAGCGCATGTGAACCTCGAGGTAAGGCTAAGCCTCGCACGGACAGACGGCGACCCCGCCCGAACATTCACGAACCAATTGGGTGCGACATACGCGCACCTCGCGCGTCACCGGCGGGGCGCCTTCGTGGCGGCGGTGCGCTTGGCTTTCGTCGCCGCCTTCTTGGCCGGCGCTTTCTTCGCGGCGGCGCGCTTCTGGGGCGGCGCTTTCGCGGGAGGCAGTGACGCTACGAGCGTCTTCGGGGCGACGGCTCGGAAGCTCTCGTCGAGCCACCCGAGGAGCCGCGCCGTGGGCGGCGTCACGGTGGGGGCGAAGCGAAAGCTCACCCAGCCGCTCTTGCCGAGACCGTAGCCGGTGGGCTCCGCGAAGTCTTCGCGCAGCGCGTCCGGCCCCGAGAGGGGAAGCTTCAGGCTCAGGCCGAGACCGGTCTTGTCCGCGCGCAGGAAGAGGAAGACTTTGCCCTTCACCTTGATGGCGCGCTCGCCCCAAGGAAAGTGCTCTTCCGTCTCCGGGTATTCGAGGGCGCGCTCCCGGAGGGCGTCGGCGGTCTTGTCGGTCTTCCGCGGCGCCGCCACGCTCAGCCTGCTTTTTGCTGCGCGATGATGCGCTCCACCGTGCGGGTGGACATCTGCCCATCGATGACTTCCTGATCTCGCAAGAGCAACTTGTGGAGCTCGATGTTGGTGCGGATGCCGCCCACGATGAACTCGTCGAGCGCCCGCCGCATGCGCACGATGGCCTCGGCGCGGGTGGGGGCGTGCACGATGAGCTTGGCGATGAGCGAGTCGTAGTCGGAAGGGACGCGCCAGCCGCCATAGACGCCCGAGTCCACCCGAACGCCGGCGCCACCCGGCGGGAAGTATTCGGTGACCAGGCCCGGCCAAGGGGCGAAGGTCTTGGGATCCTCGGCGTTGATGCGGCACTCGATCGCGTGGCCGCGGAAGCTCCACGGGCGCGTGTCGGGCATTTCGAGCTTCTCGCCGGCGGCGGCGCGAATCTGCATCGCCACCAGATCGAGCCCGGTGACCATCTCGGTGACCGGATGCTCCACCTGCACGCGGGTGTTCATCTCGAGGAAGTAGAGATCGCCCTTCTCGTCCATGATGAACTCGAGGGTGCCGAGCGAGGTGTACTTGGTCTCGGCGATGGCGGTGCGAATCTTCTCGCCGATGGACTGCCGCTGCTCGGCGGTCATGGCCGGGCTCGGAGCCTCTTCCATGACCTTCTGGTGGCGCCGCTGGAGGGAGCACTCGCGCTCTCCCAGGGTCCAGATGCCGCCGTGGTGGTCGGCGATGATCTGGAACTCGATGTGCTTCGGGCGCTCGATGAAGCGCTCCAGGAACACGTCGGGATTCTTGAAGCCGGCCTCGGCCTCGCGGGAAGCCTGAACGAAGTTCGATGCGACGTCGTCGAGCGACCGCACGATGCGCATGCCGCGTCCGCCGCCGCCGCCGGACGCCTTGAGAATGATGGGCAGCCCGATGCGCTCGGCCTCGGAGCGTGCGTGCTCGGGGGAAGAGAGGACCTCGCTGCCGTGCAGCAGCGGAAGGCCGAAGCGCGCGGCGTTGGCCCGGGCCCGGACCTTGTCGCCCCAGGCGAGCATGGCCTCCGGCGAGGGTCCGATGAAGGTCACGTTGCACTTGGCGCAGATGCGCGCGAACTCGGCGTTCTCGGAGAGGAAGCCGTAGCCCGGATGAATCGCGTCGGCGCCGGTGATCTCCGCGGCGGAGATGATGGCCGGAATGTGAAGATAGCTCCGGTTCGCGGGCGCCGGTCCGATGCACACGGCCTCGTCGGCAAATCGCACGTGCAAGGCCCGGGCGTCGACCTCCGAGTGCACGGCGACCGTGCGGATACCCAGCTCGCGACAGGCGCGCATGATCCGGAGGGCAATCTCGCCCCGGTTCGCGATGAGGATCTTCTTGAACATGTAGGGCCTAGGCCTTCTTCACGCGGAACAGCTTCTGGCCGAACTCCACGGATTTACCGTTCTGGGCGAAGATCTCCACGACGGTGCCGCTGAACTCGGCTTCGATCTCGTTCATCAGCTTCATCGCTTCGATGATGCACAGGGTCTGGCCCGGACGAATGACCGAACCGACCTCCAGGAACGCCGGCGCGTCGGGGCTCGGGGAGCGGTAGAACGTGCCGACGAAGGGGCTCGTGATGTCGATGGTATCGGCGGGCACTTCCTCCACGGTGGCGGCTGCTGCGCCGGCTGCCGGCCGCGGTGCGTGCGCGATGGGTGCAAGTTCCACGCGTCCGCCGCGGACAATCTTCACGCGGACGCCATCGGCCTCGTGCTCGAATTCCGCGATCTCTTCGTCGCGAAGAAGGGCAAAAAGGCTTTTGAGCTGGTCGATGTCGACGTTCACGGTTCCTCCGATGCGCGGGAGCCCCCCGCGCGATGCGGGCGGACGATACACGAGGTTGATCACCATCGGCGCGGCAAAGTGCTGCGATCCGCACTGCGTCAGGTCTTGCGCAGGTGCCCCATCAAGCCGCGCAGCGCGAGCAGGTAGCTCTCGCCGCCGAAGCCGCTGACTTTGCCCACGCAGGCCGGCGCAATGAGGGATGCGCGACGGTAGGGCTCGCGGGCCTCGGGGTTCGAGAGATGCACCTCGACGCAGGGCAGGGCCACTGCACGCAGCGCGTCGTAAAGTGCCAGCGAGGTGTGCGTGAGCGCCGCCCCGTTGAGGAGGAGGCCATTGTAGACACCGGGTGCCGCGCCGATGCGATCGCACAACACGCCTTCGTGGTTCGACTGTGCGCACTCCACCTCGGCCCCCAGCGCCGCACCCTCTGCCCGCAGGCGCTCGTGGATCTGCTCCAGGGTCTCGGTGCCGTAGATGCCCGGCTCCCGGGTCCCGAGGAGCTGCAGGTTCGGCCCCGAGAGGCAGAGAACGCGGATCACAGCAGCTCGGACATGAACTTCGGCGCGGCGTTTCGCATGAGAAAGCGGCCCTTGCCCAGGTTGCCATCGGGGCGCATGGCGAGCGCGAGGAAGTAGTTGTCACCAAGGCAGCGAATGAGCGTGACCAGCTTGTCGGTGCCGATGGCCACCTCGCGAGCGCCCCCGGCTTCGAGCATTTCTGCCGCGCGCTTCACCGAGCCGAGCACGACGCTGAACTCGATGCCGATGGTGTTGATGTCGAAGGGAGCTCCGTCCTTCGCGTAGGTGTCGAGGGCGATGCCCGTCGAGTCCATCACCAGGCTGGCGAGACCGCCCTCGGTCCCGTCCACGAGCGCGCGCAGGGCATCCTTGAACATGCCTCGAACGATACGGAAGTCGAAAGGTCCCCGTCAACTATAGGCCGAAGCCCGCGGTGGCCGACTCAGACGTAGGGATTCTTCTCGTCGCCCCGGATGCGGCTCTTGGCCTTCGCCACGGAAAGGGAGGTGCCGTGTACGTCCACGTGGGCGGTTGTCTGGGACGCCACTTCTTCGTGGCCGCCCAGCATGACCACCACGCGATCGCCGGCGGTCACGTCGATGCCCACGAGAAAGCCCTTCTTGTCGAGGAGAAGCGTGGCGGCGGTCGAACCGCGCTGGGGGAGCGCGTCGTCGGCGACCACCGTGGAGGTGTCGGACTGCGCATCGTAGGAGAGCCGGAGGGCGCGACGTTCGTTGAGCATGGCGCAAGTCTAGCACTCCTCCGTCGCCTGCCTACCTGCCGGGCGGGCCGGCAGGAAGCCAAGTGCGCGTTCGGAAAAACGGTTCTTCCGGAACCCGACGCGTTCGCATATGATCGATCTCGTGTCGAAAGGTCAGCTGACTCGCCAGGAGCTCGGATGGCTCCTGACCCAGGAGGCTCAGGGGGCGGCGGAGCGTCTACGCGTCGGGGTGCAGGTCATTCGTACCAGCATGCCGCCCGCACCGCTCGAGCCGCCTTCGGGCGACGAACCGCACCACTTGGATGCGACGCTCGACGCGTTGGACGACGCCATGCGTCTCCTCTCGTCGCTGCATCAGCGTCCCCCGGCCCGGAGCCGACGCGGTCGCATCGACCTCGCGGCCCTGGTGTTCGAGCTCGCGCCGGACGCGCGGGTCGCCATCGAGCCGGGGAGCGGCACCGAGGTGTTCGGCGACGAAGAGGATCTTCGCCGGATGCTCCAGGTGCTCGTGGGCCGCGGTGCCGACCAGCAGGTGAGCATCCGTCGCGAAGGCGACGAGGTCTGCGTCGTGGTCTCGCTGGGCAGCGAAGGCTCGCCCACGCAGGAGACCGAGCGCGCGTGGCTCAGCCGCATGGCCGTCCGCTACGGCGGACGTCACGAGCTGGAAGGCGATCGCGCGACGCTTTGGCTCCCGGCCGACGGCGTCAGCGAGCGCAACGAGCGCGAGGCGCTTCGCCGGGAGCTCGACGAAGCCAAGAAGCAGGGCGCCGCGTACGCTCGCGAGCTGGCCCAGGTGTTCGAGACGCGCGACGAGCGCACGAGTAGCTTTCCCGCGCTGGCGGAGCCCGCTCAGGGCGCCGACCGGGCGGCGGAGCTGGGGCGCTTCTGCGCCGCCATCTCCACCGAGCTGAAGGCGGCCCTCGCGCCGGTGGTCTCCGACGTGGCGGTGAAGGAACCGAACGAGGAGTGGCTCGAAGCCCTGCGCCGGCGCGTGGGGCACGTGCAAGAGATCGTCGAAGGCCTCTCGTCCTACGCGGCGGTGGACGCCCGTGAGCTTCCCGTCACCTTCGACGCGCACCAGGTCGCGGCGCAGGTGTGCGAGGGGCTGCATTTCCGCTCCACCCGCGTGGGCGTGACACTCTCCGTGTCTCCGGCCGAGGGCGAGTTTCCCATCTATGGCGCCGCGCGCGCCCTGGAGTGGGTCTTGCGAAAGCTCGTGGGGCAGGCGCTGGCGTCGAGCCCCAAGGGCGGCACCGTGGGCATCATCCTCGAGCCCGAAGTGAAGGGCGTCGTCGGCCCGCGCATCCACGTCGACGATGCGGGCCCTCCGCTCCCGGCGCCGGCCCGCGCCGAGTTCCTCGCGCTTCGCGTGGACCCGATGTCGCACGGTCGCGTGAGCGGCGTCACGTACCACCTGGCCGCCCAGCTTCTCCTCGGTCTCGGCGCCAGCTTCGAGCTCTCCGACGCGCCTGGCGGTGGGCTTCGGGCGAGCATCCTTCTGCCGAAGCGAGACCCTTCATGAACATCCTCGTCGTCGAAGACACGGAAGCCATCGCCCACATGATCGAGGCGCTGGTCCGCGCCCGCGGCTACCAGGTCACGTCCGTGGGGTCTGGCCCCAAGGCGCTGGAGGCGGTGGTCACCCAGACCTTCGACGTCATCTTGCTCGACATCAACCTGCCCGGTGGTCTCGACGGCTTCGCCATCTGCGAGCGCCTGCGCGCCGAGCCGCGCACCAAGGACCTCCCGGTGGTGTTCATCAGCGCGCTCTCCGACGAAGAGCACAAGGAGCGCGCCTTCGCGGTGGGCGCCACGGCGTTCTACGCCAAGCCCTTCAGTCCGCTCTCGCTCCTCAAAGAGATCGAAGCGCTGCGCCAGCGCTCCATCGGCCCGCGCCAGCCCTGACCGACGCGCGAAGCGGAGGCTCGCGCCTCCGAAGCGACGGAGACGGCCCCGCTTCGCGCGCGCCGGGTCGGGTTCAGAGCAACTTCAGGTTGTGCTTCGCGCGCTCGGTGGCGCCGGCGATGACGGTCTTCGCCTCGTCCTCGGGAATGCGCAGCCGCTGGGCGAGCTCCGCGAGGATGGCCACTTCTTCTGCGGCCTGCTTGCCGTCGGCGAAGGTCATGATCACCGCGTGCTGCAGCAGCAGACGCCGGTCGCCCGCCGAGAGATCCTGCAGATCGATGTCGTCGAGGCCGCGCTTCTCGCTGGCGTACGCGAGCATCTCGGTGCGCTCCGCTTCGTTCGCCCCGTAGGCGTCGAGCAATGCGGTGAGCATTTCTTTCTCCGTCGTCTCGAAGGTTCCGTCGGCCCATGCCACCGGCACCAGCGAGCGAACAATGGCCAATTCGTCTGCGTGCATGCGAGCTCCTTGGTCTCCCATTGTCCGTGCATCCTCGAAAAGGTCAACGGCTCATATGGGGACTTGCGCGCCGCGGCTACTGGACCGAGCGCACCACCAGGCGGGTGCCCGGCTCCTTGCCCTCGGGGGCCTTGGCAATCTCGTCGGGCGCCACCTTGAGCCGCTTGCGGAAGGTGGTCGGGCCCGCCACCAGGACCTCGATATCGGTCTCGCAGCCGAGCGGCTCGTAGGTCGCCTCTGGACCGAGGCCCGCGAGAAGCCAGATCTCGGCGCCGCGCGGCGACGACACGATGTGCACGGTGCCGGGCTTGCCTTTGCCGCCCACCTGGGTTCCTGCTTCCGCCGGGGGCCAAGGGTCGACGGTGTTGGGCTTGGCCTTGGACGCCGGGAGCTCGATGGGCAGCTCGAAGCGCGGCTTCTGATCGGCGCCCGGATCCCACGGGGCGCTCGGGACCACCACGCCACGCTTGGGCGCATAGCCCTCGGCGGTGGCCACGAACTCGATGCGGGTGCCCATGGGCAGACCCGGGACGTCGAGCGGTGCCTGCCCGACCCGCAGGAGGATCTCGGAGTCGGCCGGCGCGCCCTTCACGGTGAGGGTGGCCTTGCACTTCGGGGCATCGGCCCGGGGTGCGCTGACGGTGGGCTTCGGCGTGGGCGTTCGCTTGCCCGTGAAGAAGCCGGGATACAAGAAGTACACCGCGCCGGTGCCCACGCCGAGCGCGATGAGCATCCCGAGAAGCAGCATTCGACCCGTCTTCGGGGCGCGCGGCGGCGTGAACTCGCCGGGCGCAGCGCCCTTGTTGGAGCGCACCGTCTCCGCGCGGCGGGAGCTTCGTTCGGCGGGAGCTTGGGCTGCGGCGGGTGGGGGAGCAGCCGGCGGTGGTCGCGATGAAGGTCGGGCGGTGGGCTCCGGATCCA
>JABFRG010000807.1 GCA_013141295.1 Polyangiaceae bacterium | reverse complement strand
GCTGAGCGCCGCCATGATGGGGCCGGCCGCGATGAACGGCCCGAGCCCTGGGATCGCCAGCGCGCCGATGCCGGCCAACAGACCGAGCGTGCCACCCAGTGCGCCGCCGGCCATGCCGCCCGCCACTGCTCCTTCGGGAGCCTTGGTGTTGTTCTCGAATGCGAAATTTCGCGTGGCCGCGGTATCCGGAAGAACCGCGGAGATGTCCTCCCGAGGAAACCCTGCTGCGTGCAGCTGAGAAACGACGACCTCGGCTTGGGCCGGGGTAGCAAGCACGCCCACCACTACTTTTGCTTCACTCATATCGAGCTCCTTACTTGTTCACTTCGAGTTGGTTATCCACGCGCTTGACGCCGTCGGTCTTCTCGGCGAGTGTCGCTACGCGGATCTTCTCTTCATCCGAGGCCACTGGGCCACGGAGCGTCACCACGCCGCCCGACGTGATGATCTTCACGTTGCGAGCGTTCATCGAGAGGTCGTCGCGGACCACCGCGCTGCGAACCTTCTGGCTGATGTCGCGGTCGCCGGGAGACTCCGACTGGTCTTGCGCGGTGTATCCGGCGCGGTCGGCGTTGTTGTTGGTGTTGTCGGCGCGGTCGGTGGTTCCACGGTCGCACGCGAACACGACCAGCATGCCGAGGAGGAGAACGTATTTCATGGGTACAGCTCCTGAAGGGAGTCGACTGTGGAGCGCGAGAGTCGCGCGAGCGTTCGACCGTTGCTTCAGCAACCCGCGGGCCAACTCTTCAATCCGCCGGAATCGGAGAGATGCTCTCCGTTGGTCACCTCGGGGTGTGACGCTCTGACCACAACCTCGCCTCAGGCGCACAAAGTTGCCTCAGCGACCAAGCCCATCGGGCCCAGCGAGTACGAGGTCGCGTCATGGATCGCTTGTTGCTCCCGACGGCCCGCCGCTGCCTCGCGCGGTACCACATAGGAGCCACGATGAAGAAGAAGACCGTCACGTCCCCGAAGTCCCCTGGCGCCCGCGCTGCCTTGCCGGCCGATCCGCCGCCGGACGAGCTCCGCCGTATCGTCGCTTCGGGCGAGAAGACGGCGCAGCTCGCGGCCTTCCACGACGCGCCCGAGGGGGCCGTCCTCACCACCGACCAAGGCGCGCCCCTCGCCGACTCCGACAACTCGCTTCGCGCGGGGGCGCGTGGTCCTACGCTGCTCGAAGACTTCCACCTTCGGGAGAAGCTCACCCGCTTCGACCACGAACGAATTCCCGAGCGCGTCGTGCACGCGCGGGGGTCGGCGGCGCACGGTTACTTCCAGGTCTACGAATCGCTCGCGGACCTCACGTCGGCGGCCTTCCTCCACGACCCTTCGGTGCGGACCCCGGTGTTCGTGCGCTTCTCGACGGTGGCCGGCTCGCGCGGCTCTGCCGACACCGTTCGCGACGTTCGCGGCTTCGCCACCAAGTTCTACACCTCGGAGGGCAACTTCGACCTGGTCGGCAACAACATGCCGGTGTTCTTCGTGCAGGATGGCATCAAGTTCCCGGACTTCGTGCACGCGGTGAAGCCCGAGCCCGCCCACGAGATGCCCCAGGCCGCGTCCGCGCACGACTCCTTCTGGGACTTCGTCTCGCTGGTGCCGGAGACCGCGCACATGGTCATGTGGGTCATGAGTGATCGCGCGCTGCCCCGCAGCTATCGCATGATGGAAGGCTTCGGAGTGCACACGTTCCGGATGGTGAACGCCGAGCGCAAGACCTGCCTCGTGAAGTTTCACTGGAAGCCGCTGCTCGGCGCCCACTCGCTGCTGTGGGAAGAGGCACAGCAGATCTCCGGCAAAGACCCGGACTTTCATCGCCGCGATCTCTGGAATGCCATCGAAAATGGCGCATTTCCCGAGTACGAGCTGGGCATCCAGGTGATTCCCGAAGAGGACGCCGTAAAATACGGGTTCGATCTACTCGACCCCACCAAGCTCCTTCCCGAGGAGCTGGTGCCGGTACGTCGCATCGGCAAGATGACGCTCGACCAGAATCCCACCAACTTCTTCGCCGAGACGGAGCAGGTCGCCTTCGGTGTCGGCAACCTGGTTCCGGGCATCGACGTCACCAACGACCCGCTGATGCAGGCTCGCCTGTTCTCCTACGTCGACACGCAGCTCACGCGACTGGGCGGCCCCAACTTCGCCGAGATTCCCATCAACCAGCCGGTGATCCGCGTGAACAACCATCAGCAAGATGGCTTTCACCGCCACACTGTGCAAACCGGCAAAGCCAACTATCACCCGAACTCGCTCGGTGGTGGGTGTCCGTTCCTGGCGGGCGAAGGCAAGGGCTACGTCCACGTGCCGGAGCCGGTCGAAGGGCGCAAGCTGCGCGAGCGCAGCCCCAGCTTCTCCGACCACTTCAGCCAGGCGGCGCTCTTCCTCCACAGCCTCTCACCGGTGGAGCGAGAGCACCTGGTGGCGGCGTGTCGCTTCGAGGTGGGGAAGGTCGAGCGCAAGGAAGTGCGGCAGCGCGTGCTGGGCATCTTCCGGGAGATCGATCCGAAGCTCGCCGAAGAGGTGGCAGCTGGGGTGGGCGTTCCCGTTCCCACCGGACCCATCCAGGTGCCGCCGGGAACAGCAGCCCCCACCTTTCGCGGCGACAACGGCGGGATCACGCGGGCGCCGTCGCTCAGCTTGGAGACGCAACCCAAGGACTCCATCCGGACGCGTCAGGTGGCCATCCTGGTGGAAGCGGGGTTCGCGGGCGGCGAGCTCGCGGCGATCCGCGCCGCGCTGGTGGAAGAAGGCGCCACGGTGGAGATCGTGGCCGGCGTGCTCGGAGCGCTGAAGGGTGACGACGGCACCGAGGTAGAGGTCGACAAGACCTTCGCCATCGCCGCGTCGGTCTTCTACGACGCGGTCTACGTACCGGGCGGAAGCAATTCCATCGACGCGCTCTCCCGCGACGGCGCAGCGACGCACTTCGTCGCCGAGGCGTTCAAGCACGCGAAGCCCATCGCAGCTTCCAAGGAAGGGGTGGAGCTCCTTCGCGCTGCGCACCTCGACGTGCGTTTGGCAGAGCCCTCCGACGCGGAGTCGGTTGTCGACTACGGCGTAGTGACCAGCTACGGCGATCCGGGCGAGGGTTTTGCAAAGGCCGTGGTCGGAAGCATTGCCCAGCATCGCCACTGGGGGCGCCGGATGTCGAGCCGCCTTCCGGCCTGAAGCGAGCACAATGTGCGGGTGCTCTCGCCGGGAGAGCACCCTGTTCAGTCACCTCAGGTGCGCGGGAAGGGCTCGCGCGTCGCATCCTCGGGATTCGACGCATCGGGCTCGTCCGCGAATTCCACCGTGCTGCCGGTGAGGACGAAGGGCCCGCCGGTCTCCTCCTCGACCACGTCCTCGAAGGTCGATTCTTCGCTGCCGGTGGCCGCGGAGACGAACGACTCTCCCAGCAGCTCCGCGACCGGCTCTCCGCTCAGCGGTGCATCGAGGAACGCGACGGCGTCGGAGGTCAGCTCGGCGTGGTGGTGTCTCTTGCGCTTGTTCATGGGATGCTCCTTGGTGATCCCGGCTTGTTGCACCATCCGTTCCCGCTCCAGATGCGCGCGGAGCCGCAGATTCCAGTGCACGCCGTCGACGCGCGCATACGAGTACCCCTCCATCGCGCCCCAGCTGGGTCGCGCGCGGGCGATTCCATCAGCTGCGGGAGCCGCCTCGCGCTGTCGCGTCGTCGAACAGCGACAGCTGCGCGGAGGGCTTCTTCCGTCGGGGCTCCTTCGGCTTCGCCGCGGGCTTGGGCGGCGCAGCGGGCGCGTCGGCCGTGAGCCCCGAGAGCAGATCGGCTTCGGCCGCCGCCTTGTCCGGGCGATGCCGAACGACGCGTGCGAACCGCAGGGCGATGCCGCCCGGATAGCGGGGGCTTCGCTGAACGTCGTTGTAGCGAACCTCCACGACGAGCTCCGGTCGAACGTGGACCACGTGCTCGTTGGCCGAGGTCTCGAGCGCCAGGAGATGCTCGGTCTGCCAGGCCAGCATCGCGTCGGTGAGGCCCTTGAAGGTCTTCCCCACCATGCAGAACGTGCCGTCCTCACGTCGCGCTCCCAGGTGCAAGTTGGAGAGCGATCCCTTGCGTCTTCCGGAGCCCCATTCGGCGGCGAGCACCACGAGATCGACGGTATGAACGGCCTTCACCTTGTACCAGGAGCGACCCCGTGATCCGGCGCGGTAGGTGGACCCGAGGTCCTTGACCATGACGCCCTCGTGGCCCGCCGCGCGCGCGGCCTCGAAGAACTGCTGCGCCTCCGCCAGCTCGCGGGTGCGAAGCCGGGGCATGCGCATGGGCTCGGGAACGGTGGCGTCGAGCGCCGTGAGCCGGTCGCGCAGCGGCGCATCGAGCAGGTCGACGCCGTCCCGGTGCAGGCAATCGAACAGGCGCACGCGCAGCCGCTCCTTCGGGTGTCGCCCCTCCTTCGACGACAGATGAGAGAAGGTGTCCTGGAAGGGCCGCACCTCGCCTTCTTCTCCCGTGAGCACGACCTCCCCGTCGTAGACCCCAGAGCTCGCAGGCAGCGCAGCCAGCTCCTCGGTGATCTCGTCACACTCGTCCGTGATGTCGTTGCCACTGCGAGAGTAGATGGCGACCTTCGTCCCCTGCTTGTGGACCTGGGCGCGTACGCCGTCCACCTTCCAGTCGAGCGTCGCGTCGTTGGTCTCGAGGCCGGTCTCGGCCAGGGTCTCCGCGGTGGACGCGAGCATCGGCGCCAGCGGCTGGAACAGCACGATGTGCGCGGGAGGTGCCTCGGCCTTCTCTTTGCCGAAGAGGGCTTGGGCCGCGTCGGTCACG
Source organism: Polyangiaceae bacterium (assembly GCA_013141295.1). Taxonomy (GTDB): domain Bacteria; phylum Myxococcota_A; class Polyangia; order Polyangiales; family Polyangiaceae; genus JABFRG01. The sequence goes on along the minus strand of JABFRG010000807.1, from coordinate 4,979 downwards.
CTGCCGGTCACCATGACGGTGCGCCGCACCGCCTCTTCGCCCAGTTGCGAGAGGTCGGCAAGCGCCAGCAGCATCACGCCTCCGAGGCTGCCCTGACGAAGGCTCCCGGTGAGCGCGCCGCGAAAGAAGGCGCGCTCGTCCTCGGTGAACGCGGTGAAGAGCTCGCGTACCGCTGCGCCCACCGCGGCTGGGCCGTCGGCCAGGGCCTTGGCGAGCGCCGACTCCACCTCCCCGAGATGCACCGAAGGCTCCACTGCCGCCGGCAGCTCCGACAGCGCCCAGAGCTGCGCGGGCCCCACGCCCAGGGGACCACACCTCGGCTGCTCCACGAACCACCCCACCGCGGCGGCGATCTCGTCACGCTCGAGGCTCCCCAGGAAGTCCACCAGCAAGCGCTTCTTCGTGGTGCGAGATCGGGTGGACCCCACACGCTGCGATATCGCTGCGAGCTCGGCGAAGAGTGGGCGGTGATGGTGCATGCAAAGGCTCCGCGTTCGGCTACGACTGTCGTAAGAGAGCGTCCACGTCGCGAAAGAGCTCGCTCGCCGCGATCGGGTGGAGATCGCCGAAGGTGGGTGCGGCGCCCTCCGTCGAAGTTCCCAGCGAGAGCGCGCCCAGGGTCTGGTCTTCCGGCTTGCCGGCGAGAAACTGCAGGCCCGGCTCGGTGCGCAAGGTGGCTTCGATGGGCAGGCTCTCGTCGCCCACCGACTTTCCCATGTCGTAGTCGGCGAAGCGCCAGCCCCGGTGCTTGAGAGAGAAGAAGCGCTCCCCCAGCGCGATGCGGCCCTTCCACCGCTCGGTGGTGCTGGCGCCGCGTTCCTCGGGGGTCGCAGCGAAGAGCTCGCGCCCGATCTGCTCGAACGGCTGGATGATGCGGTAGTCGGCGAGGAGCGTCGACCATCGCCCTCGAACCTCGGCGGTCAGCGCCAGCGGATGAACGATGCGTATGCGCGCGCCCTCTGGGAGCTGGTAGGGCTCGTCTTGGTCCGTCGACAGCGTCGCGTCCTCGGCGATGCGGAACGTCCATGGACCGTGGGCTCCGTCGACGCCCCATACCAGTCGGCGTGCCAGATGCTGCATGAGCGGGTGGGTGAGGAAGTATCGCTCGAACGCCGGCCGATCCCAGGTGCGGCCACGCACCATGGCACGCTCGAGGCGGCGCACCTCGGCCGCGGCCAGGGCCTTCGTTTCCGCCTTGAGCGCGCGCCACAGCTCTTGGGCTCGCGCCGCCTTCTCCGGATCGTCGGCCTTGTTGGGGCGTGGCAGCGCGCTGGCACGTGCGCCTTCGTGGTCGACCACGTACGGCTGCAGGTCTTGGTCGAAGCCGGCGCGGTACGAACGTGGGCCGTAGTCGAAGCGCATGGTACCGCGCGCATCGAGACCGAGATCCGGTACCGTGCGGTCCGCGAGCTCGTCTTCCGAGAGCCCGGCGCCTTCCCGGTAGCGGTCGAGCGCGGCCGCCGCGGCCTTCTTCAAGCCACCTTTGCTGCGGGTCAGGAAAGAAACGTGCATCAGCGCAACGTCGCTACCGATGGAAACGACCGCGTCGAGCGCGAGCTTGGCCCGGGCGGCGAGCCCCGCCTCGCTCCATTCTCCGAGGCGCGCCACGAGCGCGCGCACTGCGCGATCGTCGCCCAGGAGCGCGGCCGCGTAGAGGACCCACTTCTCCTTGGTCGGGGCCTCGGCGGCGATCCACCGGCGAAGCAGCGCCTCTGCCAGGTCGGCCAGTGGCCCGCGATCGAGCTCCGGCAAGATGGAGTCGACGACCGCCCGCGCGCACTCCTGCGGCAAGAGGGTAGAGAGCTGGAGCAAGCGGAGCATCGCTTCCCGCGGCAGCGGCTCGCCGCTAGCGGTGACCGACGGGAGCGCTTCCACGTCCACGAACGCAGGGATCTTCGGCGCCTTGGGCGGCAGCGGGGGAGGCGCGAACAACGCTTCGATCTCCGCCACCGCGGCGTCTCCGTACGCCTTCCCGGCCGCCTCGATGGCCTGCTGGTCTCCGTTCTTCCGTAGGAGGCGCAACGTCTTCATCGCCGTGTTGCGCGCCTCACCATCGGGCCCCAGCGCCGCGGGCAGTAGCGCGAGGGCGGCGGTCTCCGCGTGGCCCCGCGCCCAGATGTCGAAGTAGCCCACGAAGTTCCCGGGGAGGCTCCGCAAGAACGCAGCGACGGAGGTGGCATCGATGCGGTGAAGCACGGCCATCACCTCCCGCGGCCAGGTCGCGAACACCTCGAACAGGGTCGGAAACGCTGCCGCGCCGTGTCGAGCCAGTGCGAGGCGCAGCAAGTCGTGGTGCGACACGAAAGCTCCGCCGAGGTTTCCCTGGGCCAGGACCGGCAGGTCCTCGAGCTCCAGGTACCGGCCCGTGTGGATGGGGATGATCCCGCCGCGAAGGAACATGGCGCGCTCCTCGGCGCGTCGGAGCGCGCGCTGGGCGGCGTCTTCCCGAAGGGGGAGGCTCGCCACGCAGGCTTCACGCTCGCCCGCTGCCCACCGTATTTCGGTGCGCTCGAGCGGGGTCAACGACACAACCACGCGCTTGCGCGCGGGTACCCAGGGATCGGCGGCGAGAGCTCGGGGCAGCACGGGGCCACTCTACCGCGAGCGGCCCGGGTCGTCGCGGGGAACGGAGGGTCACGCGGCAGACCGCCTGGTGCGTGCAGCGTGCATGTGTCAGCGCGCCTTCGCGGTGCCGTCGACGTTGGTCCGCTCGAGGAGCTCGTCCACGTAGGGAAGCTGCTCCGGCGTGGCCACCGTCCTTCGCCACTCCACGAAGAGATCCCGCGCTTCTCGCGCGCGAATTCCGCCCCGCACGCGGCACATCACGTTCTCCGGGCTGGTGGGCGGCGCCACGCGCTCGAGCCCACCGTCGGAGGGAGCCGCGAGGCCGTAGAGTACTACGTCCACTCCGACCTCCATGGCGGCACCGAGGCACATGACGCACGGCTCCAGGGTCGAGACCATGATGGTCCCGGGCTCGAGCGTCTTGCCCATGCGCGGCGCCTTGCGGAACGCATTCATCTCGGCGTGCATCGTTTGCTCGCCGGTGGCGCGCGAGCGGTTGTGCCCGGACACGATGTGGTTTCCGGCAGCATCGAACAGGGCCGCGCCGATGGGGGCCTCTCCCTCGGCCATACCCGCCATGGCGGCGGCAATTGCGGTGTCGAGCATCGCGTTCAAGCTCTGGGGGTCGAAGTCCACGCGCGTCCGATCGCAGCGAGCCATATGCGTGGCGAGCTCGGTGCGGAGCGCTTCCAGGTCGCTCACTACGACCCGCGCCCCCGCGGACCGGAGCTGTTGCGCATCGACGTAGCCGGTGGTCGTTCCCACGAACGCCACGCCGGCGCGGCGGGCAGCCTTTGCGTCGTAGAGTGAGTCGCCCACCAGCGCGCAGTGAAGCGGGTCGAGCCCCAACGCGTGGCATGCCTTCTCGACCACGTCCGGAGCGGGCTTGCTGGTCTCGCCGTCGGAGAAAGTGGCCACTTCATCCATGATCTCGCGAAAGCGAATTCCCAAGCGGGTTTCCAACCGCCGGAGATCTTCCGGTGACGACGAGGTGGCGAGCGCGACGCGCAGCCCCGCGGCCCGCGCGTCGCGAATCGTCTCCAGGGCGCTGCGTTCGAGCTCCACTGGGTTCTCCGCCAGCCACGCGGCATAAGCGGAGGCCTTCGCAGCGCGCAGCGCATCGCCGTGGGCTGCTTCGACGTCGTCGCCCAGGACCTCGGTGACGAGCAGATCGCCGCCGCGTCCTATTTCCCGCTCCACCCGCTCGCGACCCACCGCGAATCCCTGGCTGCGAAATGCCTGCAGCCACGTCTCGACACTTCCTTCGTTGGTGCGAACGAGCGTGCCATCGAGGTCGAAGAGCAATCCGCGAATCACGAGGCCTCCGCGAGCGGTCGCAAGGACTCTTCTTTCTTGCGTGGCGCGAGATCCGGCGAGCTCTCACCGCACGATGGAACCCCGTGGGGAAAGGCCACCATCACGCCCACCAGGAGCGAGAGGCAGAGCAGCCACAGCGAGAACATGGTGAGCGCAACCGCCGACAGCGTCGTGCCATAGGCGCCGGTGCTGGTGGACCAGCGGAAGTACGTCGCGTAGCCGAGCCCGGTGACGGCGTTCACGATGGCGACGAAGACCGACCCTAGCGCGAGCCGGTGCCAGTCGCGTCGGGCGGGAGCAGGTAGCCCCACGAGATAGACGGTCATTGCCAACACGAACGTCACCACCAGGGGAGTCAGAAGGGGCGTGAGCTTCGAATGGGCCAGCGCCGCAGAGGCCGACGCCGGAAGAAATCGTGCGAGCGCTCCACCGGTCACCGCCAGCGCCAGGAAGAAGACCAAAGCGCCGAGCGCCGAGAGGCGTTTTCGAACCCAGCTGGTCTCGCACCCGGACTGTGCCTCGATGCCGTCGAAGATGGCGTGGATGCCCGAGGAAGCGGCCCACGCGAACCCGAGCACCGTGAGCACGATGGCGCGCGTCGAGTTCCAGCTGCCCACGCGGCCCAGCTCCTCACGGACCAAGTTGCGCGTCTCGCGAGGGAAGGGCGAGAGCAACCAACCATTCACGTCGGTCTCGCTCCACTTCACGAACACCACGCCCACGAACGCAGCGAGCGGCACCAGCGACAGGAAGAGCCAGAAGGCTACCTCCACCGATACACCCATGGTGCGGCGCTTCGAGAGTCGATCCAGAAGCGCCGTCGCTCGTGCGCGGTACGTGTGCACCGGATTCTCAGCAGTGGTTCGCGAGGAACCAGATGGCGATGAAGACCGGGGGAATACCAACCAACCAAGCAATTCCGTATTTCATGATGAGACCTCCTGCGAAGCAATCACAGCAACCCGCGTGCCGCCGCGCCCGCAGCCGTGCAATCCCGCGATTTGGCGCGGAGCCACCGGCCGAACCGCGTTCCTCGCCGGGCGCTCGGGCGCTGCCTCATGTGGGGCACACTGGCGCGAATCGACCAGGCTGCCCCG
>JABFRG010001109.1 GCA_013141295.1 Polyangiaceae bacterium | reverse complement strand
CCTACAATGGCGACCTCGAACAGGTCGCCTTCACGCTGGGCGTTCCCAAGGAGGGCGGAACGGCCGCCGCTGACTACCTGTGCGACCGCGAGGCCAAGGATCAGGGGCTGAACGGCCGCTGGCGCGCGTGGGTCGCGGGACGCGACGACGCCGGGACCAACCTGCCGGCCGCGCAACGATTCCGCGATAAGGGGCCGCGCTACGATTCGACCCGCACGCGACGGGTGTTCTTGAATCTCACACAGAACCCGACGGGTTACATGCCGCGCGTCGACGGCGGCATCGCCATCGGTCGCGTGTGGACCGGGCTCAACGCCGATGGAACCGGGGCCGTCGTGACCTGTAACAACTGGACCAGCGCCACCGCCGACGGCACCTACGGCGTCGCCACCCCCGACGCTGCGGCCCAGTGGCAGAGCAGCGATCGCCGCGCCTGCGACGTGTCGTATCGCCTCTACTGCTTCGAGGACTGACTCCCCCGGAGCATTCGCGCAAGCGTTGCGGGGCTCGCTGCCCCCCGGCGTGCGGTTTTCGCAAAGCGTGTCGGAGTGCTACGCGGCGCCCTTGATTTCGCGGCACTTCGTCCGCAGGCCGCGGTGGCATCGCACGTGCAAACCAGATCGCCCAGTAGGGTGAGAGCGCTCACCGAGCAACCCTCGATTGCACGAGCGCATCTTCTCCCGGGAGGTTTCTCATGGGTGCTTCCGAGGTCGGGGCGTTCGCCGCCTATCGGTCCAGTCTTTCTGCGTTCACCACGCTGCCGCGGGAAGAAGAGTCGGCCCTGGCGATTCGTTATCACGCTGGCGACGAGCGCGCAGGAACGCGCCTCATTTCTGCCTGCTTGCCGTTCGTCGTCGGCATCGCCATGGAGTACCGCCGCTGGGGCATTCCGGTGGAAGACCTGGTGCAGCAGGGCAACGTCGGTCTCCTGCGGGCCGCACGCAAATTCGACGCGACCAAGGAGTGTCGCCTGGCCACCTACGCGGCCTACTGGATTCGCGCGGAGATTCGCGAGTACGTGGTGCGCGCCTACCGGGTGGTTCGGCTCGGAACCACCAAGGGCGAGCGCCGCGCGCTGCGGGCCTACCGCCGCACCGGCGAGACCAACCCCGAGAAGCTCGCCGCAGTGAGCGGCCTCTCGGTGGAGCGGGTGACCGAGCTCCTTCCGCTCCTCGAGCGGAGGGAGACGAGCCTCGACCTCAGCGTCGGCGAGGGCGGTTCGCCCATGGTCGACCGCATGATGAGCGAGGGGCCCAACCCCGAAGAAGCTACGCTCCGTGGGGAAACCCGATCGCGCGCGGGTCGCGCGGTCGGGGAGGCCCTGGCCGAGCTCTCCGATCGCGAGCGCATGATCATCGAGGAGCGCCTGCTCCGCGAGGATCCCGTCACCCTCCAGGAGCTGGGCGTCCGCCTGGGCGTCAGCAAGGAGCGCGTTCGGCAGCTCGAAGAACGAGCCCGCGGCAAGCTCAAGATCCGCCTGGCACCGCTCCACGACGCCGCCTGATCCTGCTCAACCGCGCGCCGGCCCGATGGTACACTCCGGCCCCATGGCTGAGCAGCTCGACGCGGTTCTCGTGGAGACCATTGCGCGACACTTCCCGGCTGCGCGCATCGACGGCAACGACGTCTACCTCGGCGTACGCGACCTTCGCATTCACTGCGTGGTGAATAGCGTTCGCGAAGCGGAGAGCCACACCAGCGCGAGCCTGTTTTTCTGGATCGAAGGGGGCGCCCTCGGCGAGCGTCAGGTGTTCGCTTCGGTGTCCGGGTACGAGGCTACGCCCGAGAGGGCGATCGTCCTCGGTGGCTGCAATTGGGCTTGCTCGTTCGGACCGATCCTGCGCGCAGGCCTGGCGGGCGACGTCGACCCGGAGCTCACCTCGGTCGCGACCGTGGTCGGCGGCACGCACTTCGCGGTGTTCGTCGACAGCATCGACCGCACCGTGTCCGGCGAAGAATCCCCGGACGAAGCGGTAGAGCGCGTGCGCCAGGCGCGCGCCGACTTCGGTGGGAATCCATGGTTGCTCCCGCATCTGGCGCGAGCACCGGGCTTTCCCCGCCTCCCGCCGAACCAACCGACGGTGGTGAGCCTGTTCGTGGCAGACGGCGTCGGGCACCGCACGGTGGAGCTCAAGCTCGACGGCCACGACGTACCCGACAGCGATGCCCTCCTCTCATCGGTGCCCGTGAGCGAAGCCGGATCCGTCGCCATGCTCCGAGAGCTCGCCGTCTTCGTGCCGAGCTACCCGAGCTGAGAGCCCCGGCGATTCACTCTCGTCGAACGCGACCCCCGCACACTCACGGTACGCCGCCCGAGCTGCGCCAGCCGGCGAGTATCTGCGTGTAATTCAGCCTCTCCCACGCCTCTGGATCCGGAGCGCCGTCGAGGTTGAGCACGCCTCTCGCTTCGGTGCTCGTTCGATACCCTTTTTCGCCGAGCCACGCTTCGAGCTCCGCGCGCACCACCGCTACGTGCGCCGGTCCGTGCTGGAGTAGCGCCGAAGCGAGCTGCACTACGTGCGCCCCGCACAAGATCGCCTTGGCTGCGTCGCGGCCTGTGTGCACCCCGCCGGTGCACGCCAGGTCGAGCTTGCTCCGCGCCCCCAGAATCGCCAGCGCATGGAGCCGCAACGGCAGCTCGCTCGAGGTGGAGAGAACCAGGTGCCGGTCCACGCCCAGCGTGTCGAGGTCGACATCGGGTTGATAGAACCGATTGAACACCGCCACACCACGGGCGCCGACCCCTGCCAGGCGACGCACGAACGCCGGCAGCGCCGAGTAGAACGGCGAGAGCTTCACGGTCACGGGGATCGCAACGGCGCGCGCGATGGTCTCCACCAGATCGAGCTGCCGCTGCTCCACCTCGGCGCCCTCCTCCTCGGCAGACGTGGCAATCTCGTACAGATTCAGCTCGAGGGCGCTGGCCCCGGCCGACTCCAGGGTCTTCGCGTACCGCGTCCAGCCGCCGGCGGTGGTGCCGTTGAGCGACGCGATCACCGGAATCGTCACGCGCTTGCGCAAGCGCTCGAGCTGCCGCACGTACGGCTCGGCATCGAGGGAGAACACGTCGAGGTCGGGCATGAACGTCCGCGCCTCGGCGTCGGAGTCGGTGCGAATGTCGAGAAACCGGTGGGCGGCCATCTGTTCCGCCGCCAGCTGCTCCTCGAACAGCGAGTACATGATCACTGCCCCGGCGCCGGCCTCCACTGCGGCCGCCACCGCGTCGGTGTCCTTGGAAAGAGGGCTCGCGCCTACGATGAGCGGGCTCACCAGCGAGAGACCGAGCCACGACGTCGACAGGTCAACCATGGTTTGTCTCCGCAGGAACGTGGATGCGCGAAAGCTGCTCGTAAAGAGCGTGACGCTGCCGAACGCCGTCGCGGGCGGCCTCCAGGAGCATGGCGTAGCGCGCCGGGTCGCGCAGCTCGACCATGCGAAAGCGCGCCTCGCTTTGCATGTAGGTTGCAACATCCAGCTTGGGCGCCTTGGAATCGAGCACCAGCGGCGCCTCTCCCCGGTCGACCCTGCGGGGGTCGAAGCGATAGAGCGGCCACATACCGCAGTCCACCGCGCGCTTCTGCTGGGTGGCCGAGGCCACCAGATCGTATCCGTGCGCGATACACGGACTGTGGGCGACGATGAGCGAAGGCCCCGGATGGGCTTCGGCTTCCAAGAACGCCTGCACCGTCTGGGCGCTCCGCGACTGCATGGCCACCTCGGCCACGTACACGTGACCGTAGCTCATGGCCATGAGCCCCAGGTCCTTCTTGCGGGTGGCCTTGCCGGCGGTGGCGAACTTCGCCGAAGCGCCCAGCGGCGTGGCCTTGGACTGCTGGCCGCCGGTGTTGGAGTACACCTCGGTGTCGAGCACCAGCACGTTCACCTTGCGGTGCGACGCGAGCACGTGGTCGAGGCCGCCATAGCCGATGTCGTAGGCCCAGCCGTCGCCACCCACGATCCACACGCTGCGCGGTACCAGCGCTCGGCTCGCTTCGCGGAGCGCCGCGGCCTCCGGCGACGCATCCGCCCCGAGGAGGGTCACGAGCTCTCGTACTTGCTCGCGCCGCGCCGCATAGAATGCCTCGTCACCGTGCGCCTGCGCCAGCGCATCCACCAGCGCGGCCGGTAGTCGCGGCGCCACCTGGGCAAGGAGCTGCCGGGCGCGGCGGGCCTCCATGTCCACCGCGAGCCGCAGGCCGAGGCCGACCTCGGCGTTGTCCTCGAAGAGCGAGTTGACCCAGGCGGGCCCCTGCCCTGCGGCGTTCTTGGTGTACGGCGTGGTCGGGAGGTTGCCGCCGTAAATGGACGAGCAGCCGGTGGCGTTGGCGATGAGCAAGTGATCGCCGAAGAGCTGAGTCAGGAGCCGGAGGTACGGCGTCTCGCCGCACCCGGCGCAGGCCCCGGAGAACTCGAAGAGCGGAAGCCGAAGGGCCGCCGTGCGCTTGTCGATGGGCAGGGCCGCAATGGGTGCAGACTGCAAGTTCTCGAAGAACGCGAACGACGCGCGTTCCTGGTCTCCATGCTCCGCCAGCGGCGAGGAGACGAGCGCCTTGCGCTTGGGAGCCAGGCGATCCTTCGCCGGGCACACCTCGATGCACAGGCCGCACCCGGTACAGTCCTCCGGCGCCACCTGGACCGCGTACTGCATGCCGGCGAGCGCGGGCTCGAAGGTTTCGGGCACCGAGCGAAAGCCGTCCGGCGCCCCCGCCAGCTGCGAGGGCGCGAACACCTTGGTCTGGATGGCGGCGTGCGGGCAGATCATCGAGCAGAAGTTGCACTGCACGCACAGGTCCGGCTGCCAGATGGGAATGTCGCGGGCGATGGCGCGCTTCTCGAACTTGCTGGTGCCGGTGGGCCAGGTGCCGTCGGGTGGAAACGCGCTCACCGGAAGGTCGTTGCCGCGCCCCTCCAGCAGCAGGCGGGTCACGCGCTGCACGAAGTCGGGGGCATCTTCCGGCACCACCGGCGCACGATGGCGCGCGGCGGTCGCGGCAAGCGGGATCTCGACCTCGTGGAGCGCGTCCAGCGCCGCGTCCAGCGCCACGACGTTGCGCCGCACCACCTCCGGTCCCCGGCGACCCCAGGTCTCTTCGATGGACCGGCGCACGTGGCCCATGGCCTCGTCCATGGGGAGCACCCGCGAGAGCGCGAAGAAGCACACCTGCATCACGGTATTGATGCGACCGCCCAGGCCTGCGCGCTCGGCCACTCCGTAGCCGTCGATGACGAAGAGCCGGCATCGGTGGCGCACCAGCGAATCCTGGGTCTCACGGGTGAGCGTCTCCCACACGCGCTCGGGCGAGACCGCGGTATTGAGCAGCACCGTGGCCCCGGGCATCGCCGCACCGAGCACGTCGCGTCGCTCGAGCAGCTCGGGGTCGTGTACCGCCACCAGCTGCGCGCGCCGGATGCCGTAGGTGGAGCGAATCGGGCGCGGGCCGAAGCGAAGATGCGAGACGGTGGTGGAGCCGGCCTTGCGCGAGTCGTACTCGAAATGCCCCTGCGCGAAGAGCGGCGTCCGTTCGCCGATGATCTTGATGGTGGCCTTGTTGGCCGAGACGGTCCCGTCGGCGCCGAGGCCGAAGAACAGCGCGCGCGACACGTCGTCCGGCTCGATATCGAGGGCTTCGTCCCAAGGCAGCGACGAGCCCGAGACGTCGTCGCGAATGCCCACCGTGAAGCGTCTTCGCGGCGAAGGCGCGCGCATGTCGTCGAACACCGCCTTCACCATGGCCGGCGTGAATTCCTTCGACGCGAGCCCGTAACGGCCGCCCGCGAGCCTGGGCAGCATGGGGAGCGAGCCCGCCGCCACCGCCTCGACCAGCGCGGTGGTGAGCTCCTGCAGAAGCGGCTCGCCCGCGGCCCCGGCCTCTTTCGTGCGATCGAGCACGGTGAGGGCCTGCACGCTCCGCGGCAACGCCGAGAGTAGATGTGCCAGAGAGAAGGGCCGGAAGAGGCGCACCTTGAGCACGCCCACGCGCTCGCCCTTTCCACGGAGGTATTCCACGGTCTCGTGCGCGCATTCGGCGCCAGAGCCCATGAGGACGATGACGCGCTCGGCCTTCGGGTCCCCTTCGTAGTCGAAAGGTCGGTAGCGCCGCCCGGTGAGCGCCTCGAAGCGATCCATGGTGGCCGCGAGCAGGTCGGGAAAGCGCGTGTAGAACGGCTCTGCGGCCTCGCGCGCCTGAAAGTACGTATCGGGATTCTGCGCGGTGCCGCGAATCACCGGCGCATCCGGATCGAGCGCCCGCGCCCGGTGGGCTGCGATGGCCGCCGGGTCCAGGAGCTGCCGTAGCGTCTCGTCGGCCAGCGGCACCACCCGCGTGATCTCGTGCGAGGTGCGAAAGCCATCGAAGAAGTGGAGAATCGGCACCCGGGCCAGGAGCGTGGTGGCGTGGCCGATGGCGGCAAGATCCTGCGCCTCCTGCGCCGAGCCCGAAGCCAGCAGCGCCACCCCGGTGGTCCGTGCGGCCATGACGTCGGAGTGATCGCCGAAGATGGAGAGCGCGTGGGTGGCCACCGTGCGGGCCGCCACATGCATGCAGAATGCAGTGAGCTCGCCGGCGACCTTGAACAGGTCGGGGAGCATCAGCAACAGCCCCTGCGAGGCGGTGAAGGTGGTGGTGAGCGCCCCGCCCTGCAGCGCCCCGTGCACGGCGCCGGCAGCGCCCCCTTCCGACTGCATCTCCACCACGTCGGGCACGGCGCCCCACAGGTTGGGTCTGGCCTCGGCTGCCCAGGCGTCGGCGTGCTCGCCCATGATCGACGAGGGCGTGATGGGGTAGATGGCGATGACCTCGCTTGCGCGGTAGGCCACGTCGGCTACCGCCTCGTTCGCATCCATCGTGCGGGGCGCAGGGCTGGTGACGACGGCGCTCATGGCCGCGCACTTTCCGGCGAGCGCTGCAAACGCTGCAGCGAGAGGCCGCCGCTGGAACCGATGAAAGGCGTGGAGTTTCCCGGGAGAAGCAAGGTCACGTGGGGGCCGGCTGCAGCTTCGATGCCACGGCGCGCTCTTTCGATCTGAGGCGCGACGGGTGGTCCATGGGTGGACCACCCGATCCCCCGAATCGTGCCAGCCATTTCGTAATCATTCAGCTTTTCCCGGGCAACGGCTTGGCACGAGTGTAGCTAGGTGTAGGCAACTCACCTACGAGGCCTCCTATGCGTTTCCCGATGATTCTCGCCGCCAGTCTCCTTCTCGCCACCTCCGTCTTCGCCCAAGGGTGCGTCGCCGACACGGGCGAGGCCGAGGGCGAAGAGGCCGCGCTCACCAGCGCCAAGACCCTCGCCAAGGGCGTCGCGTACCCGAGCGGCCTCGCAGTGACCGGCGGGCACGTGTACTTCGGCTCCAACAAGTTCATCGCCTCGGGCGATCCCGATCTCGATCAACAGAACGCCTACTGGACCGGCAAGTTCTCGCGGGTGCCGGTGGGCGGCGGTCGCGCCGAGCTGGTGACCGACGTGGGCCCCATCACCAACGTGCGGGCCGGCGGCGGACGCGTCTACTACACCATGAGCGACGCCTGCTGGATCACCAGCGTCGACCCCGCGCACCTCGGCACCACCAAGACGGTGTACGACGACGACGACTGCACCGGCGAGGGCCCCGGCACCGTCTCCGGCTTCGAGATCGCGGGCGAGAGCCTGGTGGTGGTGCGCGTCGACGGCAAGATTCTCAAGGGCAAGCTCGACGGCACCGGCATGCGGCAGCTCGCGGAGATTCGCGTGGGCGACTGGGGCGACGTCGTCGACAGCCAGGTGGTGGCCGGCAACAACCTCTTCGTGCTCACGCAGCGCGGCCACACCACCAACGCCGGCGCCACGATTCCGCAGGTGCTCTATCGCATCGCCCTCGACACCGGCCGCAGCACCAAGGTGACGGAGCTCACCACGGCGCCGAGCAACCTCGTCTCCGACGGCAACAACGTGTACTACGCAACCGAAGGCACCAAGGTCATGGGCATCACCGGCGGCGTGGGCGCGCCGAAGGTCGTCGCCGAGGGCCTGGGGCAGATCATCGACCTCGCGGCCGATGGCACCAACCTGTTCATCGCCGACTCCAAGCGCGGCAGCATCTACGTGGTGAAGAACGCGCCCACCGCCCCGCAGAAGCAGAAGAAGCTGGTGGCCGCCAAGGGCATCCAGGCCCTCACCGCTTCCGGCGGCACCGTGTACTTCGGAACCCACTTCATCGAGAACAACAAGTACGCGGGGATCCTCGGCAGCGTCACGTTCCAGTGAAGGGCAAGGTCAGGGATCCGGAGGCGCGCATCCGTCGCGCTCGTAGGCGCCCGGGGTGAAGGGAGCTGTGCGGGTCTTGCCGAGGAGATCGAAGGCAATGTCGGACACGATACTTCCGCCCCCCTTGGCGAGAACGCACGGCGCCCCGGTGGCGAACTTGAGCTTGTCGTTCAGCAGCGTGGCGGCCCAGTCGAGGCGATTGAACGGGAGAAACAGATCCTCCACGCACTTGGCCGGCGTGGCGCCGCCCACGCATTTGTAGCGAGCAGCCCCGGCGGTGTCGCCGGGGAGCGTATCGGTGAAGGTGGTCACGTTGCTCGTGAGCGAGCACCCAGCCGTCGCGGCGTAGCGCGCTCGCGCCGAGGTGGCAGTGCCAGAGATGCCGACCATGACATTGTTCTGCGGCGTCGCCCCGAAGCCGTTGCCGGGGCAAGTGCTCGCGAGGACGCCGAATTCCGTGCGTTCGATGCGGTTGACGTCCTCGTCGAGCATCGCGACGAGATTGCGATGAAAGGCGAAGTTGCCGCTCTGCGGCGGAGTGGGCGTGTCCATGCCGTAGAGCGCCACACCGATGTTCACCTCACTGAACCTGTCGGATCGCACGGCACCGCGAGAGAAGACGATGGAGTTGCCGACGGCCGCCACGTTCGACGAAGCCTGCACCGAGATTCCGGAACGCGACGCGGAGACGGCGGTGGAGCCGGAGGCATCGTTGAGCACGGCGTTGTTGGCCAGGACTGCCGTGTCGGAGGCGAGGAGCGAGATGCCCATGAGCGTGTTGGTGGTCGCGGCGCCGGGAACGGCAGCGGCCATCACACGGTTGCCCGACAACTCGACGCCTGCGGACCTCCCGATCCCGATACCGGACACCGTGCACTTCGATGTCGTCGTGCAACCGTTCCCGATTGCGATCACGTTGTTGCTCCGGACGAACGACCCGGCCGCGTTCAACAAGGTGACGCCCGCGGCCTGGGTGTACTCGCCGCCTTCGGTGGTCGGTTCGCCCGCGACCAGCACGAAGTTGCCGGTGGCCTTGAGGACGCCCCCGGAGACGTAGATGCCTGCGGATCCGGATTGTTTGCCGCGCCCGCCATGCACGTCGAACGAGCTCTGCTCCACCGTGACGGTGCCGCCGGACGAAGCGACGAGGCCGATGCCGCCGGTGTTTTCGGTGCCACCGCCCACCACCTCGACGAGGTTCTTGACGAACCGCGCGCTCGTACCGGAGAGGGCCACACCGATGACGCCACCGCCCCCGGTGGTGCCTGCGGCGCGCATGGCGCAGTCGTGGACGTACGGTGAAGCGTTGTCGACGGCGAGGGCGACGGCGAGGGTGGACGACTGCACCGCGCTGCGCAGCACCAAGCCGTCGATCTCGATGCTGTTGCCCACGTCGGTGCCGGTGACCATGAGGGCCGCGGCCCCGGCGCTGGTCTTCGAATTGAACACCGTGGTGGGGTTCGCGAACTTCCAGCCGCCGGCGGCGCCGAAGTCCTTCTCGCGCGTGAAGTCGCCGCACGCGTAGCCGCCGCGGAGCG
>JABFRG010000733.1 GCA_013141295.1 Polyangiaceae bacterium | reverse complement strand
GCTGTAGCCGGCGTTGTTCACCAGCACGTCCACGTCGCCGAAGCGCGCGGTGGCCTCGGCCACGGCCTTGCCGATGTCGTCTCCCTTGGTGACGTCGAGACGCACCGCGAGCACACGCTCCGGCGCCAGCGCCGCCAGGTCGGCCAGAGCTTCCGGCTTCCGCGCGGCCGCCACCACCCGATGCCCCTGGGCCAGCGCTTGCTCCGCCAGCGATCGCCCGAACCCCGAGCTCGCGCCGGTGATGAACCAGACCTTGGAACCGCTCTTTTGCTCGCTCATGACCGTTCTCCTGGCGCGTGGAGGGGCGACTGCCGCGCCTCACGAACCAGAACCTACGACCGGTCGAACCGCGGCTGTAGCGCGATAATCGCGTCATGCTATGAAGACAATCTAACAAATGGCCGACAACCTCTCGGGCCTCGAAGCCCTGCTCCTGGTGGCCGAGAAGCGCAGCTTCACCGCGGCGGCAGCGGCCCTGCGGGTCACGCCGTCGGCGGTGAGCCAAACCGTGCGCGCCCTCGAGGAGCGGGTGGGGGTTCGCCTGTGTCAGCGGACCACCCGGAGCGTGGGGCTCACGGAGGCCGGGGAGCGCTTCGTGGCGCGTCTCCGTCCGGCGATGGCCGAGGTGCGTTCGGCCTTCGACGCGCTCGGCGATCTCCGCGACCGACCGGCGGGCACCCTGCGCCTGAACATTCCGCGGATCGCCTTCGAGCGGGTGCTGGAGCCGAACCTCGAGGCCTTCCTCGAGGCCTATCCGGAGATCCACCTCGACATCGTCATCGACGACGCCTTCGTCGACATCATCGAGAGCGGCTTCGACGCGGGCATTCGCATCGGCGAGTGGATCGACCGAGAGATGATCGCCGTGCGCATCGGTGGCGACGAGCGCGCGGCCATCGTCGGCTCACCGAGCTACTTCGAGCGCCACCCGAAGCCCAAGCGGCCGCGCGATCTCCAGCACCACGATTGCATCAACTACCGCCGCATTCGCACCGGCGAGATCTACCGCTGGGAGCTCACCGAAGACGGCAAAGACGTCGAGATCGCCGTTCACGGGCGAGTGGTGGTGAACGACGGCGACGGCATGCTGCGGGCCGCCATGGCCGGCGCCGGGCTCGCCTACGTGTTCGAGAGCGTGGCCCGACCGCACATTCGCGAGGGCAAGCTGGTGCGCGTGCTCGATGCCTTCTGCCCGCCCTTTCCCGGCCTGTATCTCTACTATCCGAGCCGCGCCAACCTCGCACCCAAGCTGCAAGTCCTCGTCGACTTCCTCAAGCAGCGCGCGCCGCGCCGCAGATAGATCAGTGCTCCGACCAAGGAATATCGGTTTGACGTTGGCTCATCGGCGACCAGGCGGCTCCGCGCCTACTTCGCGCGGATTAGGTAAAACTCGCCTTTCTTGATGACCGGACCCCGGGTGACCAACAGCAAGGGGTTGCCTGCGAGGAAAGTGGGCGCCAGCCGCCACGGCGAAAGATTCGCGGGCGAAACGCCGTCGATGGCGAGTCCGGTGACGGTAAGCGCATTGCCGGCATTGACCACGTAGAATTCTGGGCGGCCCGACGCGATGGCGAAGAGATCCCCTCGCTGCGCGATATCGCGAACCGCCACCGGGAAGCCACCGGTGGTGGTCGGATTGTTCTGGTCGTCGAACCGAGTGTACTGGGTTCCCGCTCCGGAGACCTGCACCGCAGCGTTGCCGAAGATCGCAGGACCAAAGGTCTTGGTATCGTTGTCGAGGATGGTTCCCAACGTGGAGCCGGGCATATGGAACTGCACGCCCCAGAAGCCGAGCGAGAGCGCGACCGGATCGCCGCCCTCGAACCCTCTGCCGATCCCGCGGTGCAGGGACCGGAGTCGGAAGGTGCTCGCGTTCCCAGCGGCAACGATGTTCTCCGGCGGGTTCGCCTCGAGGGGGTTCGACCCTGGAATGACCGCTGCGTAGTTGAAGAGGAACTTGGTCTCCGTCGAGAGACCATCGGCAATGCGCACGTCGATCTTGTTCGACCCGACGGACTGCCGCGAGAAGCGAAGGAGGCGCCCGACACCATCGGTGGACACCCCCGCAGGCTGCACCGTGGGGGGCACGTCGTACGCTTCGGCGGGGGCACCCGCGCGAAAACGCAAGTTGCCATATCCGGCAAAGCTCGCCCACACCTCGTTCTCGCTCACGACCGCCACACGGCCTCGCGTGGAGGTGGGCCCGCTCGCAGCGCCCGCCCACGATGGGTACACGAACGCCGAGCCCACCGGGTTCTGGAGATCGTACCGCAATACCGTCGGGTTCCCGTCCACCACCGCAGCCCAATAGACTTTCGTCCCGGCCACCGTGAGCGAGGCGAATTCGTCCAGGAACGTCATGTTCTCCGGGCGTGGCAGCTTCACGATGCAATAGGTGGCGCTCAGCGCGTCGCACGCGGGCCCGCTGTCGGCCACGGGAGCGGGCGTACACCCCTTGCACGCCGCTGTGGGCACGAAGGTGACGCCAGCGGCTGCTGTCGCGAACGTGCGGATGGGGACCGTTACCGATCCCAGGCCGTGGCGCAGTGCTTCCACCCGCTCCCACCCATCGCCCTTGCGCGCCCACACCTTGCACGTCTCCGGCGTCCCGTCATAGGACTCGAGCCTTTCGGGGTCGAGCGGCACCGTGAGCTCGGCCGGCATCGCGAGCTGCGTTCCTGCGGGCTGGATGGCGATCTGGGGCCCCACGCGCTCGGCGGTGTCCGGAAGCGGCGTGTCGTCGGAGATCCCGACGAACGACACCTTCACCGTGTCCTTCAATGCGCCCGCGGGAATCTTGATGGAGAAGCCCGCGAAGCTGCCCTCGAGCGCGCCCTTGAGCTCACCGCCCTTTGGCCCGATCTCCGCGGAGTCGCCAGTTACGACGACGGGCCCACTCTCGGTGGAGGAGCACGCAGCAAGCATCAGGAGCAGAGGTAGGGCGAACCGGCGCTGAAGATACATCTATCCAAAATAGTCCGTCGCTCGACGCGCCGCAATCGTCCCGGCTGCTATGCGCCCCATAGGCGGCCGCTATGGCTGCGGAGCAGCTGGCTCATCGGCGGCTCTTGCTGCGGCGCTTTCTCGGTGCGGGCTCTACGGATGTGCTCGCGCGTCCGTCGCGATCAGCGAGATTGCTTTCGCGGATGAGGGCCACGAAGGCGCGGAGGCCGGCAGAGACGTGTCGATGTGGCGGAAAGTACAGGCAGAGGCCGGGGAGCGGAGGCGACCAGGCGTCGAGCACCCGTACCAGGCGACCCTCGTTCACCAGGCTCTCCACGGTCCACTGGTTGACCCACGCCAGCCCCACGCCGCGCAAGGCCGCGGCCACCATGAGGTCATCGGTGTCGAGGGTGAGGGCGCCGCGTACGTCGACCGCGACGGCCTTTGCGTCCTTCTCGAACTCCCAGTGGAGCGACGATCCGCTGGGCATTCGCCGCTGGATGCAGGGGTGCGCGGCAAGATCGGCCGGTGAGCGCGGGCGCGGGTTTCGCGCGAAGTAGTCGGGGCTGCCCACCACCACGAAGCGCACCGGCGGACTGCAGGGCACCGAGACCATGTCGCGCGGCACGGTATCGGCCTGACGAATGCCCGCATCGAAGCCGCTTGCGACGATGTCGACGAGTCGGCCCTCGGTCACCAGGTCCACGCGCATGTCCGGGTAGCGCTCGAGGAAGGGGAGCACCAGCGGCACGAAGATGCGGCGGGCTGCTCCCTGTGAAGTGTTGATGCGCAGCGTGCCGGTGGGCGTCGCGCGGAAGTCGTTCACCTGCTCCAGTGCATCGGCGATCTGGTGCAGCGCCGGGCGCACCCGCTCCACCAGCCGGTCGCCGGCCTCCGACGGCGACACGCTGCGCGTCGTACGGTGAAAGAGCTTCACGCCGAGCCGCTGCTCGAGGCTCGCCACCGAGTGGCTGAGGGCCGAGGGCGACACGCCGAGCTCCTCTGCTGCCCGGCGAAAGCTGCGATGCGCCGCGACCGCCACGACGGCGTGGAGCTCGGTGAGCGCGGTGGGTGGCGATTGTGCGGTATGGCTCATGAGCACATGCCAGATTATCCGGATTATCGCATGAGTCCAGCGGCCGTACGTTCACCGTCGAAAGGATTCTCCACCATGACCACGACCCCGCAAGCTCCCCTTGGAACCACCTATGGCCCGACGGCGACGCCGCGCGACGTACTCGGCGATCTCCGTCTGGAGGGCAAGATCGCCATCGTGACCGGCGGTTACGCCGGCGTCGGCCTCGAGACCACCCGCGCCCTAGCTTCGGCGGGCGCCACCGTGGTGGTCCCCGCGCGGTCGCCGGAGAAGGCCCGCGCTGCGCTCGCCGGCATCGCGGGCGTGGAAGTCGACGATCTCGATCTTTCCGTGCCGACTTCGGTGGCCGCGTTCGCGCGCCGCTTCCTCGACTCGGCGCGTCCGCTGGCCATGCTCGTGAACAACGCCGGCGTCGGCTTCATCCCGCTGACGCGCGATGCCCGAGGCTTCGAGTCGCAGTTGGCGACGAATCACCTCGGGCACTTTCAGCTCACCCTGCAGCTCTGGCCGGCGCTCATCCGCGCCCAAGGCGCCCGCGTCGTCGCGCTCTCGTCGCGCGGCCACGTTCGGAGCGGCGTCGATTTCGACGATCCCCACTTTCACCGGCGCCCCTACGACAAGTGGCTGGCCTACGGCCAATCGAAGACGGCCAACGCCCTCTTCGCGCTGGGCCTCGACGCGCGCGGGCGCGCCCATGGGATTCGTGCGTTCTCGGTGCACCCCGGCGCGGTCATCACCGACCTCGTGCGATCCATGTCCGAGGAGGAAGTGCGCGCCGCGGTTGCCCGATCCAACACCCAGTCGCCCCTGAAGAGCGCAGAACAGGGCGCTGCCACCACCGTGTGGTGCGCGGTGAGCCCCGACCTCGCGGGCATGGGCGGCGTGTACTGCGAGGACTGCGACATCGCGGCTGCGGTGAGCGGAGACGCACCGGGCGTCACCGGCGTGCGGCCTTGGGCCATGGATCGCGCCGCCGCCGAGCGCCTCTGGACCCTCAGCGAAGCCTGGTGCGGCGTCACTGCGCCTCCAACGTGTACGAAGGATGCATGAGCCCGGTGGGTGGATACAGCTCGTCGTGGGTGTAGCGAAAGCCGAGCCGCAGGAGCATCTGCTTGGAGCCGGTGTTGGCCGGGTGATGCCCGGCGAACAAGGTGCGCGCACCTAGAGCGTCGAAGGCGTGGGCGATCACCGCGCTCGCGGCCTCCACCGCGAGCCCTTTCCTCCAGTATGCAGGCCGGAGGTGAACGCCCAGCTCGTACACGCCGGCCTCGGTGCCGTACGGGTGCAATCCGCAGCAGCCCACGTGCGCGTCGTCCTGGCGCGAGAAGATGGGCCAGTACTGCACGCCGTGCGCGTCCTGCAGCGCCATCTCGCGGAGCAGTCGCTCCCGCACCGCGGCCGCGTCGAAGGTGCCATCGCGCGAGATGAAACGCGCGACCTCCGGCGCGCCCCATAGGCCCGCAGCGAGGTCGACGTCGGTCTCGTTCCATGCGCGAAAGCGGAGTCGTTCGGTGGTGAGCATGCGCGCCAATCACGGTATCGCGAACCGTAGCGTTTTGCCCTTGCTTGGGCAGGTTCTTGCCCTCGATTGGGCAACGTCCTTCCCAAGCGCAGACGACGGATCGCAGGGAACGTAGGGCGTTTGGCGCGTTTCGCAAGGGTTGGCCGGAATACTGCGTACGAGGGGAGATCGTCTGCTGCGCCCGAGCCGGGTGCGCGCACGCGAGGAGCCCCATGTTCACCAACAAAGCCAAGGCGAGGTCGTTCTCTCTCCTTCTCGTACTCGCCCTCGCCGTGTCCGTGCTCGGGCAAGTGGGCGCGCAGCCAAGGCCGCTTCCACGGCCCGGGCCGGTTCCGCCTCCGCAGCCCACCACCAGCGGCTGGCTCGCCTTCGAGGGAGCGAACGCCGAGGCGGCGGGTAGCGGAGCCAAGTGGTCCTCCGCCGGGCAACCGCTGAACGATGCGACGGCGCGCGTCTGCGAGAGCTCGCTCCCCGCGCAGAATGTCGATACCCGCACCGCGAAGGTGAACGGCGGGCCCATCGTGCCGCTCGGCGGCGACTACTGGCATATGACGCACAAGTCGCGGCCATCCTTCGGTCACCAAGGAACCTGCTGGTTCCGCACGCCGCCGGGCAAAGCCGATATGCGTTCGGTGGTCTTCGCGCTCCAGCCCTTCGTGGCCGTTCGCGCCCGGGGAGAGGGCCGCATCGAAGTACGCGGCGAGGACGACGCGGTCATCGGCAGCGCCAACGTCACGCCCCAGATAGGCTCCGTCTCCGGCGGTCCGCTCACGCCGACCATGGTCCAGAGCGTCATCGACACCCGGAAGGGCGTCGGAAAACGCGGCCGC
Organism: Polyangiaceae bacterium; assembly: GCA_013141295.1. Classification (GTDB taxonomy): domain Bacteria; phylum Myxococcota_A; class Polyangia; order Polyangiales; family Polyangiaceae; genus JABFRG01. Next base: position 3,399 of record JABFRG010000733.1, on the reverse strand, counting down.
ATCGTGGTCGTGCCGAACGCCAACAAGACCATCGAGATCGACGACGTGCGCGTGTACACCGACGCACCCAAGAAGCCCTCCCTCGGCCGCGACCAGGGCGTGGGCGCGCGAGCCTGGGGCTTCGCCGACCTTCACGTGCACCTCGCCACGCACCAGGCCATGGGCGGCCTCGATGGCGTGCGCACCATGTGGGGTGTCCCCGGCGCCAGCTTCAAGGACTACGTCACCAATCCCAAGCTCATCAACCGCGATATCCCCCGCTGCAATGGATACAATCATCGGCCCGGCGTGACCGGGGGCAACCCCGAAGGCTTCATGGGCGCGGGCCTCGTCGGTGGGATGGCCGGCAACATCCCCGACGAAGTCACGGTGGCCGCCGTGCACGGGCTCTTCCACCACGAACAGGGGGGAGCCGGGGTGCACCGCAAACAGCACTACAAGGACGGATTTCACCAGCAGCATCACATCACGGCCATTCGCAGGGCCTACGAGGGCGGTCTCCGGCTCATGGGCGCGCTGGCCAACCACAGCGAGTTCATGGAGCTCCTCATGGGCCGCGTGCGGGTGGAGAACGGCCGAGAGGTGGTGCAGCTCACGAACGAGCTCGAGCTGGCGCGGGCGCACGTTTGCTACGTGCAGCAGCTGGCCGACCTCAACAGCGACTGGATGGAAGTGGCCTATTCGGCCGACGACGCGCAGCGCATCATCGGAAACAACAAGCTCGCGCTCATCATCGGTCTCGAGCTGCCGGACGCGGGCAACCTGGTGCGCAACGCGACCCCCGAACAGGAAGTAAACGAGCTCTACGCCCTCGGCATCCGGCAGATCACCCTCATTCACGGCGCCAACAACAAGCTCGGTGGTACCCAGGTATTTCAAGACGTCTACGACTGGTACAACGACGAGATGTGGACCGGCCGCGACGGGCAGAATCGCGTGACCCGTAGCATCGACGAGGCCACGAGGACCGCGCCCAGCTACATCGTCCCCCGCGAGGGCGGCTGCGGCGCTCCGGACTCCCCGCTGAAGGGACAGCGCGGCGAGTGCGTGCTCTACAACCTGGGCCACCTTCCCTTGCGGCCGGTGGTCACGCGGCTCAATACGCTACTGGGCAATACCGTGGGGCCCATGGTGTTGACCTCGTTCTTCCCCTCGCTCCAGACGGCCGGGCCCACCCAGGCGGCGGCCGGGGTGGCCGCGCACCTGGTACCGCTGTTTCCTCTGGTGCTTCCCATCCTGGCCGCTACGCCGGTGTTCCAGACGCCCAGTGGGCTCATCGCGCCCCAAAGCGATCTGGGTAGCCTCCTGGTCGCCTCTGGCATCCGCAAGGACAAGGCCATTCGGGAGGGCCGCGGCGAGCTCAACAGCGCCGGCCTCACCCCCCGCGGCGAGGACTACGTGAAAGCGATGATGAGCCGAGGCATGATGATCGACCTGGCGCACGCCAGCGATCTCTCGACCCAGCGGGTCTTCGAGCTCAGTCGCACCGCCTCGGGCGACCCGAAGTGCCAGGTTTCGGTGTTGAAGAACGTCGATGAGGTCAAGCGCATCGCCCGCGACAAGAGCGCGCAGAACGAGTCGTGCTTCGCGTCCGCCTATCCACTCATGATCTCGCACACGCAGATGCGCGCGCAGTCGATCCAGACGCTCGTGGGCGACGACACGCCCGAGAAGGCAAAGGCCTTCGTGGCGCGCCCCAATCATCCGCTGGCCACCGCCAACAAGAACTGGGTACCCCGGGAGTTCGAGATCTCCGACAGCCAGCTGCTCTGGATGGAGCGTCTGGGCGGAATCGTCGGCGTCTTCATGGGCCAGGACGGCATCATCGATCGGCCGGGAAACCAGCCGGCGCTGGGCATTCCCAACAACTGCGCGAACTCCACCACCGGCTTTGCCTGGGCCTACGCGTATGCCAACCAGATGCTCAATGGCCACGGTGCCGCGCTCTCCAGCGACGCCACGTACCACGACATGAGCGGACCGCGCTTCGGTCCGCAGGCGTGCATGACGGACCTGAACCCCCTGGGGAGCCCCGAGCAGATCCTCAACCCGGACTTCTTTCGTCCGGACCAACAGAAGAACGCCATTCGCTACGTGGGAAATCAGACCACCGCGGTATCGCAGGGGAAGAAGGACCAGCCGCCGCTCACGCAATTCCGTCAGGACGGTCTGGTGTGGGACTACAACACCGAAGGTTGGGCCAACTACGGAATCGTCCCCGACCTGCTCCAGGACGCCAAGAACCTCGGTCTCGACGAGAGCGCCATGGGCACCATGTTCCGCTCCGCGCAGGACTACGTGGACGCGTGGGCCAAGGCCACCCGGGTCTCGCACTGCGACGAGGCGGGCGGCAAGTGCGCCGACGCCGACGTGAAGAAGCAAGACTGCGGCGCGGTATGCAAGGGCACCTGCCCCAAAGACGACAACGCGGGTGCGCCCCCGGAGGCCACCAACACCACGCCTGCCTGCGGCCACGAAGGCCAGCGCGCGTGCTGCGTGGGTGAGACCGGATACCCCTGCCTCGCGGGCTTGGTCGAGATCTCCGGCTGCCCGTTCGGTGCGGCCTCCTGCACCTGCGGTGGCTCCACGGTGCGTGCATCGAGCCAGTGCAAGGCGCCCTCGGCGTGCGGTGGGCTCGGCGAGCGCGCCTGCTGCATCGGCGAGGCGGCCTTCGGGACGTGCAAGGGCAATGGCGTCGCCGTCGACGGCTGCACCATGGGCGAAGAGAAGTGCAAGTGCGGCAAGGGCTCGCTGCTCTCCTCGTCGCAGCACTGCGAAGGGCCGGCAGCGCCCTGCGGTGGCGTGGGCGAGCGTGCCTGCTGCGTGGGCGAAACCGGATTTGCCTGCAAGCCGGGCGCTCGCGAGGTCAACGGATGCACCCTCGGCAATGCCAGCTGTCGCTGCGGCAAGAATTCGAGCGCCCTCGCCTCGAGCCACTGCGAGGCGAACATCGATACCCCCTGCGGCGGCGTGGGACAGCGCGCCTGCTGCGTGGGCGAAACCGGATATGCCTGCAAGCCAGGGTCGAAGGAGATTCCCGGCTGCAACGGCGGCGCCGCCTCGTGCCGCTGCGGCAAAGGCTCGAACGCGCTGGCCTCGAGTCGCTGCGAGGCCAACGTCGACACGCCCTGCGGCGGCGTTGGTCAACGCGCCTGCTGCATCGGCGAAACCGGATTTGCCTGCAAGCCCGGCGCGCAGGAGATGAACGGCTGCCCCTACGGCGAAGCCAACTGTCGCTGCGGCAAGGGCTCGAGCTCCCTCGCCTCGAGCCGCTGCGAGACGCCGCCTCCGCCTCCGCCCCAGCCCATCTCGAGCCCCTGCGGCGAGAAGGGCCAGCGCGCCTGCTGCTTCGGCGAGACCGGATACGCCTGCAAAGCCGGCCACTTCCCGCGCGCCGGC
>JABFRG010000329.1 GCA_013141295.1 Polyangiaceae bacterium | reverse complement strand
ACGAGATCGTTCTGTACGTCGCCAACCGGCTCGATCTGCCGCCGGCGCACGTGAAGGGCGTCGTGACGTTCTACACGCTCTTCAACCAGAAGCCGGTGGGCAAGCACCAGCTCTGGGTTTGCCGCACGCTGCCGTGCGCGCTCCGGGGCGCCGACGGCATCCTCAAGCACTGCGAAAAGAAGCTCGGCATCCACGCCGGCGAGACCACTGCCGACGGCAAGATCACGCTGCGGACCGCCGAGTGCCTCGCCAGCTGCGGCACCGCACCGATGATGCAGGTCGACAAGGATTACCACGAGAACCTGACCCCCGAGCGCGTGGACGAGCTCCTCGAGAAGCTGCGGGCCTGAGGCACACCATGCTGAAACCCACGAACTACCTCACCAAGGTCTACGGTCTCCCGAACGGGTGGACGCTCCCCGTCTACGAGCGCGAAGTGCAGGGCTACCAGGTGGCCAAGCGCGTGCTCACCTCCATGAGCAAGGACGATCTGGTCGCCGAGGCCAAGAAGGCCAACATCCGCGGCCGCGGCGGCGCAGGTTTCCCCATGGGGGTCAAGTGGAGCTTCATGAAGCCCCACGCCACCAAGCCCGCCTACCTGGTGATCAACGCCGACGAAGGCGAGCCGGGTACGCACAAAGATCGCACCATCATGGAGCTGAACCCGCACTCCGTGATCGAAGGCTGCATCATCGGCTGCTTCGGCATCGGGGCCCACGTCGCGTACATCTACGTGCGCGACGAGCTGCACCTCTCCAAGGAGCGCCTGTGGGGCGCCATCAAGGAGGCGAAGGCCAAGGGCTACCTGGGCAAGAACCCCTTCGGCACCAACTACCCGGTGGAGGTGTACGTGCACACCGGCGCCGGCGCGTACATCTGCGGCGAGGAGACGTCGCTCCTCAACTCCCTCGAAGGGCGCCGCGGCGAGCCCCGCCTGAAGCCCCCCTTCCCGGCCCAGGTGGGCGCTTTCGGTTGCCCCACCACGGTGAACAACCTCGAGACCATCGCCATCGTCCCCACCGCCATCGGCATGGGCGGCGAGGCGTTCTCCAAGCTCTCGGCGATTCACAACCTGAACGACGGCGGCGTCCGCCTCTACGGCATCAACGGCCACGTGAACAAGCCGGGCGTCATCGAGCTCGCGGTGGGTCCCACCATCCGTGAGCTCATCGAGGACGTGGGCGGCGGCGTGCTCGGCGGCAAGGCGCTGCTGGCGGTCATCCCCGGCGGCTCCTCGACGCCGGTCCTCCGGGCCGACGACCTGGTAGACGCGCCGGACGAGAAGTCCCCGCTGCACCCCTGGCACGGCAAGTCGGTCCTCGACGTGCCGCTGGGCGTCGACACCATGCGCGGCGTCGGCACCATGCTCGGCACCTGCTGCGTCACGGTCATGGCCGAGGGCACCTGTATGGTGGCCGCCATGCACAACCTGATGCAGTTCTATCGCCACGAGTCCTGCGGCCAGTGCACCCCCTGCCGCGAAGGCTCGGGTTGGCTGCTCCGCTCGGTGGAGAAGATCCTCGAGGGGCGCGGGTCCATGGAGGACATCGACAACCTGGCGGACGTGGCCAACAACATCATGGGCAACACCATCTGCGCCTTCGGGGAAGGCACCGCCATGCCGGCGCTGGGCTTCCTGAAGAAGTTCCGCCCGGAGTTCGAGGCGTACGTTCGCGGCGAGAAAACCAAGGACCGGGACGCACGGCTAGCCGTGTGAGGGAGACATGCTGAACCTTCTTCTCTTGCTCGATATCGTTCCAGGCCCGGCCAATGCCGCGACGCCGGTCCCGGAGACCCCGCAAGGCCCGTGGATGGGCTTCGCCTACTTCGGCTTCTGCGCGGTGCTCGCGGTCGTGGGCGCCATCGCCACGGTGGCGAGCCCCAACCCGATCCGCGGCGCCATGGGCCTCTTGCTCATGATCATCTCCATCGCCGGCTTGTTCCTCGCGCTCCACGCGCAGTTCATCGCCGCGATTCAGGTCATCGTGTACGCCGGCGCCATCGTCGTCCTCTTCCTCTTCGTCATCATGCTCCTCGGCTCCGACGCGCAGACGCCGTCGGACCAGAGAGGAAGAATACCGCGCTTCGGGGCGGCGGCGCTGTTCGCGGGTCTGGGCCTGGCGGCGCTCACCTTGCTCGGTCGCACCATGGCCAAGCCCAAGCTCCCGGGCGACGTCGGCTCCGACTTCGGCAGCATCGACTCCATCGGCAAGGTGCTCTTCACCGACATGCTGGTGCCGTTCGAGATCTCGAGCGCGCTCCTCATCGTCGCCGTGGTGGGCGCCATCGCGGTGGCTCGCGGCAAGCACGGCGAGCTCGCCGAGAAGGGTGCCCTCAACAAATGATCCCCGTCGAATACTACGTGGGCCTCAGCGCCATTCTCTTCCTCATCGGCGGCATCGGGTTCCTGGTGCGCCGCAACGTGCTCGTCGCCCTGATGAGCATCGAGGTCATGCTCAACGCCACCAACCTCGCGCTGGTGGCCTTCAATCGTCAGCACGCCCAGGTCCACACCGGCCAGGTGCTCTCCTTCTTCGTCATCGCGGTGGCCGCCGCCGAGGCCGCCGTCGGTCTCGCCATCGTCCTCTCCTTCTTCCGCCTCAAGCGAACCGTTCGGTCCGATGAGGCCGACCTCCTTCGGAACTAGAGACTCATGGACAGTCTTCTCTCCGTATTTCCTTCGAAAGACTTCTCGCTCCTCGGGATCATTCTCGCCGCGCCGCTCCTGGGCGCGTTCGTGAACGGTGTCTGGGGTCGGCGCCTGGGTCGCGACGCGGTGCGCCTCATGGCCATCACCGCCATCGCGGTCTCCTTCGGCGCGGCGCTCCTCACCTTCCTCGCGCTCGATCGCGAGGTCACCCACGCCGGCCATGGCCACGTGAAGCTGGCCTGGACCGCCTGGGACTGGCTCTACACCACCGGCAAGAGCGAGACGCAGATCCCCATCGCGCTGCGCTTCAGCGTCGACGCCCTGTCCGGCGTGATGATGCTGGTCATCACCGGCGTCGGCTTGCTCATCCACATCTACGCCTCGACGTACATGTGGGACGACAAGTCGTACTGGCGCTTCTTCTGTTACCTGAACCTGTTCGTCTTCTCGATGTTGGTCCTGGTCCTCGGGGACAACATGCCGCTCCTCTTCGTGGGGTGGGAAGGCGTGGGTCTGTGCTCGTACCTGCTCATCGGGTTCTGGTACGGCAAGATGGCCAACGCGGCCGCCGGCAAGAAGGCGTTCATCGCCAACCGCATCGGCGACTTCGGCCTCATCTGCGCCATGTTCCTCTTCGTGCACTACACCGGTGCGCTCGACTGGAACGGCATCGAGGCGGGCTCGGGCTCGCTGGTCACCGTCAACGAAGCCACCCAGGTCCACGTGTGGCCCATCGGCGGCGGTCAGTTCACGGGCTTCCTCAAGTTCCTCCAGCCCGATAGCCCCATCACCATCACCGCGGCCACTGCGGTGGGTCTGGCGCTGCTCCTGGGCGCCACCGGTAAGAGCGCGCAGATCCCGCTCTACGTGTGGCTCCCCGACGCCATGGCCGGCCCCACCCCCGTCTCCGCGCTCATCCACGCGGCGACCATGGTCACCGCAGGCATCTACCTCATCTGCCGTCTCAACTTCGTGTTCGTGCTCGCCCCCGGCGTCATGGCCACGGTGGCGGTCATCGGTGCGGCCACCGCATTCCTCGCGGCGACCATCGCGCTGGTGCAGAACGACATAAAAAAGGTGCTGGCTTACAGCACCGTGTCGCAGCTCGGGTTCATGTTCCTGGGCGTCGGCATGGGCGCCTTCACGGCGGGCTTCTTCCACGTGTTCACCCACGCCTTCTTCAAGGCCTGCCTCTTCCTCGGGGCCGGCAGCGTCATCCACGGAATGCACGCGCGCATTCACGACGACGACAAGGCGCAGGACATGCGGAAGATGGGCGGGCTGCGCAAGTACATGCCGCTCACCTTCTGGACCTTCCTCATCTCCACCGCGGCCATCGTCGGCTTCCCGCTCACCAGCGGCTTCTTCTCGAAGGACGAGATTCTCTTCAAGACGATGACCACCGAGCTGGTCCACCCGGACGCGGAGCGGCTCGGCAAGAAGGTCACCTTCGTGCAGTCGCTCTGGGGCGCCCGCGATCCCAGCCACTTCTACGTGCCGCCGGCATGGCTCGGTACCGCCCTCTACTGGGTGGGCATCGCCGCGGCCACGATGACTGCATTCTACATGTCTCGGGTGGTGATCCTGACCTTCTTCGGCGAGTTCCGAGGTTGGAAGCTGGGTCGCCCCTCGCAGATCGACGCCCATGAAGCGGCGGCCCACGACGATGCCCACGGCGACGACGCGCACGGCGACGACGACGGCGAGCACCATCACGAAGAGGACCTGACGAAGCCGGGCTACGCGCCCCACGAGTCGCCACGTCCGATGACCATTCCGCTGATCCTGCTGGCGGTGTTCGCGGCCTTCGCGGGCATCCTCAACCCGGGTCTGCTGAAGCACTTCGGTCTCCCGCTTCCGCTGGAGCACTGGCTCGAGCCGCTCTTCGAAGAGTCGGTGAAGGTCGGCGTCCACGCCAAGGAAGGCGCGGAGCACATGGAGCTCATGTGCACCGCCGGCGCCTTCGGCGCGTTCGCGGTGGGCGTCGGTCTCGCCTACTGGGTCTACGTGGTGCAGAAGGGCGCACCGGCCAAGCAATGGGCCGAAGCCGCTCCCAAGCTCTACAAGCTCCTCCTCGACAAATGGCGCGTGGACGAAGCCTACGAGGCCTCGGTGCTCTCCGGCGTCGACGCGCTCGCCGACACCGCCACCTCGGTGGACAAGGGCGTCGTCGACGGCATCCTCGCGCGCCTCACCGCGCTCCTCGTGGCCGCCTTCGGTACCATTCTCCGGGCTCTGCAGACCGGCGTGGTGCACGTCTACGCGGGCATGATGGTGGTGGGTCTCGCCGGCCTCGGCTGGTTCTTCGTCATGCCCCACCCCGACGGTCACGTCGTGGAAAAGGGCTCCGGCGACTACTCCATCGTGGCCGCCCCGGGCGTCGGCTACGGCTACATCTGGGCAGAGGACGGCGCGAAGAAGCCGGAGAAGGAAGTGTTCTCCGGAACCGCGGCCTTCCCTCTCCACGTCGAACCGGGCAACACCAAGAAGGTGGAGCTCAAGGTGCGCAACGCCTTCGGTATCGTGGGCACGAAGACCTTCGAAGTGACCGCGCCCGCCAAAGCGGCCCCCGCAGAAGTGATCGAAATGGGACAAAACGGCCATGGCTCGTGAAGCACGACAAGACGCAGCGCCGGTAGCGCCCATCGGGCCTGCCACGCTGGCCCAGTTTCTCCTGGTCGGGGCCATCGGCCTCGTTGCCTCCATGTTCCTCAAGGGAGCGCTGGCGGTGGTTGCAGCGGGCGCCGTCGCCGCGCTCATGCCCCGGCGCATCGCGCACGCCCCCTGGGTTCGCGTTGCCCTCGCGGTCATCACCGGTCTCACCGTGCACTTCGTGCTGCGGATGTGGCCGGGTGCCGATGCCGCCGCCGACGCAGTGGTCCCGGAAGGCCCGGTCAGGGAGTCGCACACGCTGCTCTCCTGGCTCATCGGCTTGCCGACGGTCGGCGCCCTCGCGGTGCTGTTCCTCCCGCGCCAGGCGCCCCGCGTGCTCAAGGGCTTCACGCTCGCGATCATGCTCGGCACCTTGGCCCTGAGCATTCCCCTGCTCTCGGTGAAGATGGGCCGCGACTTCCACTTCAACCAAGACGTGGTCTGGCTCGAGAGCCTGGGCATCCACTATCACGTGGCGCTCGACGGCATCTCGCTGTGGCTGGTGCTCCTCACCACCTTCATCGTGCCCATCGCCGCGTTCGTGTCCTTCGGGTCCATCGACACGCGCATCAAGGACTGGTGCTTCTCGCTCCTGCTCCTCGAAGGCGCGATGATCGGCGCGTTCGTGGCCATGGATCTCTTCCTGTTCTACGTGTTCTGGGAAGTGATGCTGGTGCCGATGTACGTGATGATCGGCGTCTGGGGCGGTACCAACCGCATCAAGAGCGCCATCAAGTTCTTCCTCTACACGATGTTCGGTTCGGTCCTCATGCTGGCCGCCATCCTGTACCTCTCGTACACGTACTCGCGGGTCAACGGCGGCAACCCGTCCTTCGACTACTTCGAGCTCCAGCGCGTGGCCCTGCGGCGCGGAACCCAGGTGTGGCTCTATGGCGCCTTCGCGCTGTCGTTCTTCATCAAGGTGCCGATGTTCCCGCTCCACACCTGGTTGCCGGACGCGCACACCGAGGCGCCCACCGCGGGCTCCATCATCCTGGCTGCGGTCATGCTGAAGATGGGCACCTACGGGTATCTCCGCTTCTGCATCGGCTTGTTCCCGGAAGCCGCCAACGAGTACGGCGCATCGCTCGCCGGCGTGGCGGTGGTGGGCGGCATTCTCTACGGGGCCCTGGTGGCCTGGAAACAGGAGGATATGAAGCGACTCGTCGCTTACTCCTCGGTTGCCCACCTGGGCTACGTCATGCTCGGGCTGTTCTCCGCAACCTCCTCGGGTATCGAGGGGTCGGTCCTCCAGATGGTGAACCACGGCATCAGCACCGGCCTCCTCTTCTTGCTCGTGGGCGTCATCTACGATCGTCGCCACACGCGCCTCATCGAGGACTTCGGCGGAATCGCCAAGGTCATGCCGCTCTTCGCCACGCTGTTCATCATCGCCACCATGGCGAGCGTGGGTGTCCCCGGCACCAACGGGTTCGTCGGCGAGTTCATGATCATCACCGGCACCTTCGTCTCCAGCCGTCTGGGCCACGTGAGTGGCATCCAGTCGGTGGGCGCCGCCATCGGCGTCATCCTGGCGGCGCTGTACATGCTCTCCATGGTGCAGCGGGTCTTCTTCGGCCCCATCACCAAGGACGAGAACAAGCACCTGAAGGACATGAACGGTCGCGAGCTCGTGGCGGCGGCGCCGCTGGTGCTCATGATCTTCGTCATCGGTCTCTTCCCCCGCATCTTCCTCGATCCCATGCACGACGCCGTCGCGCGGGTGATCTCGGACTACGACGCCCGGGTTCAGATGCACCCGGCCAACGCCCTCGAGCCCGCGAAGGGCTACTACCAGGGTCCCGTGAAGCTGCTGCCGAGGCGTCCCGAAGCGCCCAAGGTCGTCACCATGGCAGCAGCCGCACCGGAAGCCCCCAAGACGGAGACGAACTGAGATGTTGCTCCAGGCTTTCGCGATCTCTCCCCTTCTGATGGTCGGCATCGGCGCGATGCTGCTCATGATGGCGGAGGCGTTCTCCAAGGTGCGTGGCGGTCTGGCGCTGGGCGCCGCCGCCGTGTGCTTCGCCGGTGTGGCCTGCGCCGCCGGCGTGTGGATGTACGGCGTCGAGACCATTCCCGGCATCGACGCCTTCTCCCCGTGGCTTCGCGTCGATCGCTTCTCGCTCTTCTTCGACGCGCTTCTCTGTCTCGGCGCCGGTCTGAGCTGCCTCATGGCAGGCGGCTACCTGCCCGAGCACAACCTGGACCGCGGCGAGTTCTACTCGCTGCTCCTGCTTTCGACCTTCGGCGCGATGATCCTCTCCGCCGCCGGCGACGTGCTCACGCTCTTCCTGGGCCTCGAGACCATGTCCCTCGGCGTGTACTGCCTCGCGGCGTTCCGCCGGGCATCGGCGCGGTCTTCCGAAGGCGCGCTGAAGTACTTCCTCCTCGGCTCCTTCGCCGCGGCGCTGCTGCTCTACGGCTTCGCGCTGCTCTACGGCGTCACCGGTCACACCGACCTTCAGGGCATCGGCGATGCCATGGCCAAGGGCAACATCCGGAACCCCATGGCCATCATGGGCCTGGTGCTCATCCTGGTGGGTCTCGCTTTCAAGGTCAGCGCCGTGCCGTTCCACATGTGGACGCCCGACGCCTACGAAGGTGCGCCCACCCCCGCCACCAACTTCATGGCGGTGGCGGTCAAGGGTGCGGCCTTCGCGATGATGCTCCGGGTGCTCCTCACCGCCTTCGGCGATCCGCGGTCCGCCTCCTGGGCCAGCGGTTGGCCGCCGGCACTGGCCTGGATCGCGGTCATCACCATGACCGTGGCGAACCTCGTCGCCGGCCGTCAGGAGTCGGTCAAGCGCATGCTCGCCTACTCGAGCGTCGCGCACGCCGGCTACATCCTGGTCGGTATGGTGGCCACCATGCACTCGGCCACCCAGGCGAGCGCGGGCGTCCTCTTCTACCTCCTCACCTATACCGTCTCCACCGCGGGCGCCTTCGGCGCGCTCATCCTGTGCGGACGGCGCGGCGCCGAGGCGGTCACCTACGAGGACCTCGCGGGCATCGGACGTCGTCACCCGGCGGCCGCCCTGCCCTTCGCGTTCTTCCTGCTCTCGCTGGCGGGCGTACCGCCCACCGCAGGGTTCTTCGGCAAGTGGTTCGTCTTCCGCTCGGCGATGGAGGGCGGCTTCTACTGGCTGACCATCATCGCCTTCATCAACAGCGTCATCGGCGCCTACTACTACCTCCGGGTCCTCGTGTTCATGTACATGCGCGAGCCGGCGGCAGGTGCACCGGTGGCGACGCCGATGCGCTCGGGCTACGTCACGGCGGCCCTGATTCTCAGCGCGGTGCTCGTCATCGCGCTGGGCCTCACGCCGACCAAGAGCCTCAGCGTGGTGTTCCAGGCGGCTGCCATCTTCGGAGGCTGAACGTGAGACTGCGGCATCGAGCTCCGCTGGTTTCGATGGTCCTGTGCGCGCTGCTCTCGGGCGCGTGCAAGACGGAGTCGTCGAACCAGGTGGCCGATGCCGCGACGCCGAGCCCTACGGCGTCGGCGACCGCTACCGCCACCGCCGCGCCCACCGTGGCGCCGGCGCTTCCGACGGCGGAGATCCAGGCCTTCGTGAACCCGCACGGGCTACCGCCGTATGCGGGCGCCACCGGCGTTCTCGAGGGAACGGTGTATGTTGCAGGCGACGAGCCGTTGCCGATTCCGGGCCTCGACTTTTCCAAGTGCCCGGACGCCAAGGCGGTGCATGGCAACGTGTTCCGCGAAGGGCCGAAGGTCGAAGGCGGAAAGCGGCCCCTGCTCGACGCCGTGGTGGGCGTCACCGGGTACAAGGAAGCCTATATCCCCGTCCCGCGCCAGCCGGTGGTGGTGGAGATCAAAGACTGCGCGTTCTCCGCGCGCACGGTGCTGGTGACCTTCGGGCAGCGGCTCGACATCGCCAACCGCGAGAGCACGAGCGAAGACCACTTCTACGCCATCAACCTCACGCGCGGCGTGAAGGGCGCGCTGATGGTGGCTCCGCCCGGTGGCGAAGCGGTGCACCTGTACCCCAAGATCCCCGGCCGCGACCTGCTCTCCGACAACATGGGCCGTACCTTCCTGACCGCCGACGTGTTCGTGACGCGCCATCCGCTGAACGCGGTGAGCCGCGCCGGGGGTAAGTATCGCATCGAGGGCATTCCCGTGGGCACCATGCGCGCCACGGCGTTCCATCCGGCCTTCGCCGACGCCAACCAGAAGCACGTGGCGGCGGACGCCGGCCTCGAAGCCTTCGGGGAGCCGGTGGAGATCAAGGACGGCAAGGTGACCACCTACGACGTGGTGCTGACCTACAAGCGGCCGCCCACCGCGAGCCTGCCCACCGCGGCGACGAGCACGCCCAGCGCGCCCAAGCTGCGCTGAGCCGCGGTTACCGGGGCGCCGCGTCGGCGAGCGCAGCCTGAGCGTCGCCGCTCACCGCGTCCTTCGCCAGCACGCCGCGGCGCTGGAGCTCGACTTCCAGGCTCACCACCATGGCGTCGTTGGCCGCGTA
>JABFRG010000891.1 GCA_013141295.1 Polyangiaceae bacterium | reverse complement strand
GAAGTGAAATGTGGCATCGGCCCCCACGGGTCGCACGGCGACGCTGCAATCGCCGACGGTATCGGCGCCGGTCGTATCGTCGACCACGCGCGCGGTCCACGGAACGCACGCACTCACGTCGATGTCCAGGTCCACGGCGACGGCTCCGGGGTCGATCACGGCGAAGCCGAGCAAGCCGCGCCCGCCCTCCGGCCGCACGCAAACCTCCACCCGAGACGCGCACGGAAGCACCAGGGCCACCGTGCCGGTCGCGCCTGCGGGGCCCTCGACGTAGCCACCGGACCACTCCGCGGTCGCGACGGCACCCACGACCGCTTGCGCGCCTTTGCCTCGCACGCGAACCGTGAGGACGCGCCCGGCCGGAACCTCGAGCGCGATGGGGGCGGACGCTGGCACGTGCAGCGCCGTGGTGGTGGGCAGCACCCCCGGGCCCGAGACCTGCACGGTGTGCTCCCCTTCGCGCAGGCCGGTGAGCACGAACTGCCCCGCGGCATCGGTGATCGCGCGGCGCACCACGCCGTGGCACCCGGGCACCGCCACATCGCGGAGCGCCGCGAGCACCGCGGCCCCTTCGGGCGCGCCTCGAATCGTGCCGCGCATCTCGTGCCCCGGGGAGAGCACCACCCGGGTCGATGCCCAGCCAGCCTCGCGCGGAAGCGCCTCCGCATGGTCGATCCACGCTTCCGCGCGCTCCGGATGGCGTATCGAAACGAAGTAGCGTTCGCCGTACGGCAGGTCGACCAGCCCCAGGATCTCCACCCGCCCTTCCACGTCGGTCGTAAGCGGTCGTGAGCGGCGGCCCCACGGCGACGATGGCCAGGAGCACGCGTGCGCGACGGTGTTGTTGAGGATCACTTCGGCCTCGGCCCCCGCGACCGACTGCCCGTTCGCATCTTCGACGAGGAGCCGCAAGCCGAACCCCGGCGCCAGCACCAGATCGAGCGCGAGCGTGGTGCCGGGCTCCACCCCTCCCGCTCGAGGATCGGAGAGGGCAGGCCAGGCTAGCGCCGCGCAACCGGGCGCGCGCACGTCCAGGTACACCTGCGTCGGGGCTCCGCCCGGCCACGTGAGGTCCAGCGCGAAAGCCCCGTCGCGATCCGTGCGCGCCTCCACCGGTGCGCCATCCGGCGCCCCGAGGGTGGTCGCGGAGATCTGCGCGTCGACGACGATCGCGCCGGAAGTGTCACGCACCGAGCCCACGACGCGTCCGCTGGCCATCCCGCCACAATACGGGCCGCTGCGGTCGAACGCCACGGGAGCGGAGGGGCCGTGAGGGATACCGCCGGTCACCCCTTTTCCGCGACGTTGGCGTATAGAGGCCCCATGAAGCGACGCCCTGCCGTGAAGGCACCCAAGTCCGTAGCCCCGAAGAAGACCGCCAAGCCGGAGGCCGCGCCCAAGAAGGCCGCCGTGAAGAAGGCTGCTCCCAAGAAGGCCACCGTGAAGAAGGCTGCTCCCAAGAAGACCTCTGCGAAGAAGCCCGCCACCAAGTCGTCGCCCGACGCCCTGCGCCGCGCCGCCCTCGAAGCCACCGGCCTCGCCGAGAAGGTCTTGCAGGGGCGCGACATCGCAGCCGACGTGGGCCTCGAGGTGAAGAAGAACGCCTTCTACGCGGTGGTCCGGGTGCGGGTGGAAGACCTCCCGGCGCTCCTCGGCTAACCCGCGTTTCTCTCGAGAATTTCCGCAGATGCGGCGCGCTTTGGTTTTCCCGAGGCGCGCGCTCCGGGGAGCGCTACACTCCCGCCCTTTCCTGGAGGAACCCCATGTACCAAGCCGTTACCCAGTTTTCCAAGATGCTCCGCAACCTGGACAACTGGATCGTCAAAGCCGAAGCGCACGCGAAGACCAAGAACTTCGATCCCGAGACGCTGGTGCAGGCGCGCCTCGCCCCGGACATGTACCCGCTGGTGAAGCAGGTGCAGTCTGCATGTGATTCGGCGAAGTTCTCTGCGGCATACATGACCGGCAAGGAAGCCCCCTCGCACGCGGACACCGAGACCACGCTCGAGCAGATTCACGCGCGCATTCACGCCGTGCTCGCCCACCTCGAGACCTACACCGAGAAGGACTTCGAGGGCTGGGCCGACCGCAAGGTGAGCCCCAAGTGGCTCGCGGGCAAGTGGATGCGCGGCGACGTGTACCTGTTCCAGGCCGGCATCCCCAACTTCTACTTCCACGTGACGACCGCCTACGACATCCTTCGTCACAACGGCGTCGACGTCGGCAAGATGGACTTCATGGGCAACGTCCCGACCCAGGGCTGAGCCCTCCCGCGCGCATCTCTGCGGCGAGCTCGCGAAAGCAGGCTCGCCGCGCGCGTTTTGTGGGGCGCCCTCCGGCGGCCTTGCGCGACGGCGAATTCTTGGTCCAATGGGCGACATGGCAGCACTCCTCGGCTTGATGGCGATGCTGGCCGTGGGCGTGGGCACGCTGGTCACGGTCGTCGCCAATGGCCGGCGCCATTCCCTGAGCGCCGCCGAGCGACGCGACCTCGCCGACGCATGCCGCGCGGCCGGCATCGCCGAAGACGAGGTGGAGGATCTGGTGCGAACCGAGAACGATCAGGAGCTGATAAGGCGGCATCGCGCGGCCCACCGGTCCAAGCGCGGCCGCATCGGCCCCTTTCGCTGAGACGCGGCACGCTGACTCTCGACAACGCGAGGCCGATGAGCTAGCGGAAGAGTGCGAGTGGGGTCATGGCAGGAATTGCCACCGCTTGAGCCTGGGCCGATGTCGCTCCGTCGCAATCTCATATCGAACATGGGTGGCCTCCTCTCCTCGACGCTGGTCGTGGCAAGCTACCTATTGCCGGTGGGCGCAGCCGTATCGTCGGTGCGCTACGACCGCCTTCTCGGCGACCTGCGCCTGGACGACGAGACCATCTACATGGGCGCCGGCGTGCGCCTGGGAACGCCAGGCTACCCGAACCAGGAGTCCGGTTGGCCGAGCCCCGAGTGGAGCCCGCTCTACGCGGTGCACTACTGGATTCTCCATCTCTTCGAGCGACAGCGAACGGACCTCTACTTCCTGAATCACGCGCTGCTGGTCTCGCTGGTCGCCGTGCTCTTGGTGCGCCTCCTGCAAGTGATGGGCGTTTCGCCGCGCGCGATGGTCCTCGTGAGTGTGCTGTTCGCCACGAGCGAGGTCGTGCGCGTGTGGCCGTTCCCGACGATGCTCCTCACGGCGGTCTTCTTGGGCGGCGTCCTGGTGGCGCGGAGACGACGCCATCCGGCCACCGCCCTCGCCACGTTGGCGTGTAGTGCGGCGCTCGCCATGTACGTGCGGCCGGAGTACATCCTGGCCACGGGCCTGCTGGGTGCGGCGGCCACGTGGTACGGCGCGCGCGACCTCGTGCGTGGAACACTCGGCAAGCGGGCCGCGCTGCTGTCCATGGCGGCGTGGATGCTTCCGCTCGCGGCCCTGGTCCACCTCCTGGGTTTGCCGCTCGGGGGCGGGCGTTTTTCCTACGCGTTCCATCAGCACTACGCGCTGGCGGTCGCCGAAGCACGGGCCTTGCCGGTGGACGTTTGGGCCGAGTGGTGGGCGATCTTCCACACCGACTTCGGCCCCGCAGAGACCTTCGGGGACGCCTACCGCGCCAATCCCGAGGCGGTGTACGCTCACTTCGGCAGAACGCTGGTCGCGCTGCCGGTGCATCTGGGTCACTGGGCGTTTCCATACATGCGCGAGCGATGGCACATGGCGATGGGTCTCCTGCTCGCCTTCGCCGTGATCACCGAGACGCTTCGACGGTTGGTCTCGGGCTTCTCGCCCGCTCGACGGAAGGACCGGGCGGCGGTGCTCGCTGGCTGGGCATCGCTCGCATGCATTGTGTCGGGAGGCGTACCGGCGATCGGGCTCTACCCGCGTGACCACTACCTGCTCCCCATCGTGATTGTCGGCGCCTCGGTCGTGGTCGCACGCACCGCCCGGTGGTCAATCCGGAGGTCGACCCGACGGAGGATGGCGTGGGCCGCCATTTCCGTGTTCGCGGCCTGGGCGCTGTACTCCACGCCACCGCACATTCGCCCTGAGTTGGTCGGCGTGGTCGACGCCGTGGAGGAGGCGCGTCCAGCGCCGAGCACCGTCGTGCTCGAGCGTGGCTGGAGCTATGCGTTCCTGGCTGGCTACGACGGCGAACGCGTACTCGAGTGGACGAAGGACGGCGGCTACGACCAATGGGCACGGAAGAAGCACATTTCCATGGTGATCGACACGCCGCCGCTCCGACAGCACCCGCTGCTGCGGGGCGATGGAGAGTTCCAGAGCTTCCTCGCCAACCCGGAAGCGGCTGGCTTTCGCGTGTACACGCGTCCCGGTGCAAAGTGGCGCGTGCTGTATCGAGCGCCCCGGTGAAGGCGGCTAAAGGGCGATCCGACGAAGCACCGTGACCTCGGCGCGGTCTGCGGCGGGGAGCGCGGCGAGCGCAGCGCCGACGTCGACGGGCGCGCCGGGTAGTACCAGGTCGGGCGCGACCTCGGCGAGCGGCGCCAGGACGAAGGCCCGAGAGAGCGCCCGCGGGTGCGGCACCGTCAGCTCGGGAGTGTGCAATACACACGAACCCACGGCGATGATGTCGAGGTCGAGGGTGCGGGGCGCGTTCTTCACGCGGGCGTCGGGCCTGCCTTGCGCGCGTTCCAGGTCGCGAAGGACGCCCAGCAGCGCCTCCGGAGAGAGCGTGACGTCGACGGCCACCACGGCGTTCACGAACGGCGGAGACCCGGGCGGGCAGCCCTGGGGAACGGTTCCGTAGAGCGACGACGCGACCGCTCCGGGAAAGCGCGCGGCGAGCGCCCGAGCCGCCTGCTCGACGATGGCCTCGGAGCTGCCCAGGTTCGACCCCAACGCGACGAACGCGCGCTGGGACGTCACGAGCGCTCGATGACGCCCACGTAGGGGAGGTTCCGGTACTTCTCGGCGAAGTCGAGGCCGTAGCCCACTACGAATTTGTCTTCGATGGTGAAGCCCAGGTAGTCGATGTTGACGCTTACGCGAGCGCGCGCCGGCTTGTGGAGGAGCGAGCACACCTTCACGCTGGCCGGGCGGCGCGTGCGGAACAGATCCATCAAGTGGGCGACGGTGAGCCCGGTGTCGACGATGTCCTCCACCAGGATGACGTCCTCGCCCTCGATGGGCTTGGAGAGGTCGTTGACGATCTGCACCACGCCGGTGCTCTCGGTGCCTTCGCCGTAGGAGCGCACGCCGAGAAAGTCGATGCGCAATGGAAGGTCGATCTGCCGGGCGAGGTCTGCCGCGAAGATGAAGCTGCCCTTGAGCACGCCCACCAGCACCAGGGAGCGCCCGGCGTAGTCGCGGGTGATTTGCGCGCCCAGCTCTTTCACGCGAGCCGCGATCGTTTCCGTGGACAACATCGTCACGAGACGTTCACTCATGGGGCCCGGTATCGCGGATGGGCGGGCCGCTGTAAAGACCCAACGAACCGGCAACTACCCGGCCGGCGCGTTTCCGGCTAAACCCCGGCCATGTCCACCAAACGCCTCTTGTTTCTGGAGTCTCTGACGCAGAAGGGCTCGAACGACGCTCTGGCCTGGTACGGGCTGGCCATGGAATACAAGGGGCTCGCGCGCACCGACGACGCGCTCGGCGCATTCCGCACGCTCCGCGAGAAGCACCCGGACTACGTGGCCATGTACCTCATGTGCGGCGGCATGCTGGGCGACGCCGGCCGCAAGGACGAGGCGCGCGAGTGGCTCGAAGCCGGCATTGCCGCGGCCAAGGCCAAGGGCGACTCCCACGCTCTCGGTGAGCTCACCTCGTCGCTGGCGAATCTATGAGACCCACGCGCACCGGCTCCGGCGGGGGCGGTGCGGTGCGGAGAAGGAAGAACGCTGCGCCGATGCCCAGCAGAATGAACAGGAGCGGTACTGCGACCAGCATCACCAGGAGGATCGGCGACATTCCGCGGCTGGGCGGCGCGACCGGCAACATGACCTGGCTGGGCCCTGCGTTCTTCGCATCGAGCTTCGCCTTGAGCGCGTGATTCTCTTCTTCGAGTCGGGCTACGCGCTCCATGGCGGCGTCGCGCTCGTTGCGAAAAGGTTCCGACATGCGAGGAAGCCTATCACGCGGTGGCGGCGGGCGACGCCTCGATGCGGAGCGGAAACTCCAACGCAAGCGCGCGGGCGCGGCCGATCAGACGTCGAAGCGGATGCCCTGCGCGAGCGGCAGATCGCGCGAGTAGTTGACGGTGTTGGTGGCCCGCCGCATGTACGCGCGCCAGGCGTCGGAGCCCGACTCGCGGCCGCCGCCGGTCTCTTTCTCACCGCCGAAGGCGCCGCCGATCTCGGCGCCGCTGGGCCCGATGTTCACGTTGGCGATGCCGCAGTCGGACCCGGCGGAAGAGAGGAAGAGCTCGGTCTCTCGAACGTCGTTGGAGAAGATGCTCGAGGAGAGCCCCTGGGGAACGTCGTTCTGCAGCGCGATGGCGGCCTCGAGGTCGCGGTAGCCGAGGACGTAGAGAATGGGTGCGAAGGTCTCCTCGCGCACCACGTCGGTCTGGCGCGGCATCTCCACGATGGCCGGCCGCACGTAGGCCGCCCGCGGCGCGTCGCTCTCCAGCACCCGCTCCCCGCCGTGCACGGTGCCGCCTTCGGCGCGTGCGCGATCGAGTGCAGCATGCATCCGTTCCATCGCGGCGTGGTCGATGAGCGGCCCCACCAGGGTGCCGCCTTCCAGCGGGCTACCCACCCGCACCGAGGCGAAAGCCGCCACCAGCTTGGGCAAGAGCGCATCGCGCACGCTGTCGTGCACGAACAGGCGCCGCAGGCTGGTGCAGCGCTGGCCACAGGTGCCGACCGCCGAGAACACGATGGCGCGACTGGCCAGCTCGAGATCCGCCGAAGGCGCCACGATCATCGCGTTGTTGCCACCGAGCTCGAGGAGCGAGCGACCGAAGCGCGCGGCGACCTTGGGCGCGACCGCGCGACCCATGCGCGTGGAGCCGGTGGCGGAGACCAGCGCGACCTTCGGGTGCGACGCCAGCGCATCGCCCACCGCCACGCCGCCCACCAACAGCTGATGCAGGCCTTCCGGCGCGTCGCCGAAACGCGCGATGGCCCGGTCCAGGAGCTTCGCCGTGGCCATCGCCGTGAGCGGGGTCTTCTCGGATGGCTTCCACAGCACCGGGTTGCCGCACACCAGCGCGAGCGCCGCGTTCCAGGCCCACACCGCCACCGGGAAGTTGAAGGCCGAGATGACGGCGGTGGGCCCCAGCGGGTGCCAGGTTTCCATCATGCGATGGCCGGGCCGCTCGGACGCGATGGTGAGGCCGTAGAGCTGCCGCGAGAGGCCGGTGGCAAAGTCGCAGATGTCGATCATCTCCTGCACTTCGCCCAGGCCCTCCTGGAGGATCTTCCCGGCCTCCAGCGAGACCAGCTTGCCCAGCGCTTCCTTGTGGGCGCGCAGCTCCTCGCCCAGGAGCCGCACCAGCTCGCCGCGGCGGGGCGCCGGCACCGTGCGCCAGGCGCGAAAGGCCTTCTCCGCGAGCTCCACCCGTGCCGGGACTTGCTCGTGCAGGATCTCGTGCACCTCACCGAGGCTCGAGCCGTCGATGGGGGTTCGCACCGGAAGCGTGCCGCCGCGCAGATCGGTGTCCGTCAGCCCCGCGCCGCGCAGGATGTCTTCGAAGGCCATGTGATCGTCCTCTCGTGTCAGCTCTCGGATGGGTCGTTCTTCTTGCCGCGCAGGGCCAGGAGGCGCGCTTTGATGCGCGCTTCTTCGCCGCGCTCGGTGGGCTCGTACAGGCGCTCGCCCACCAGCTCGTCGGGCAGATACGTCTCGCCGGGCACCACGCCGCCCTCGTAGTCGTGGGCATACTTGTAGTCTGCACCGTATCCCATGGACCGATTCAGGCCGGTGGAGCCGGGTCGGAGCTTCTTGGGCACCGGCAGCGCGCCATGTTGCTCGATGAGCGCCTTGGCCCGATGCCAGGCCACGTTGGTGGCGTTGCTCTTGGGCGTGCAGGCCAGGTACACCACCGCCTGGGCCAGCGCGTACAGTCCTTCCGGCATGCCCACCCGGCGAAACGCGGCGTCGGCGGTGGTGGCCACCACGAGCGCCCGGGGGTCGGCGTTGCCCACGTCTTCGCTGGCGAAGATGACCATGCGGCGGAGGATGAAGAGCGGATCGTCGCCGGCCTCCACCATGCGCATCATCCAGTACACGGCGGCGTCCGGGTCGGAGCCGCGCATGGATTTGATGAAGGCGCTGGTGACCGCGTGATGCTCGTCGCCGGCCTTGTCGTAGAGGAGCGGCCGGTGCTCCTCGGCCGCGGCCACGTCGGTGAGCTCGATGCGCAGGCGCTGGCTCTGGCGCACGAACTCGGAGGTGACCTCCAGCGTGTTGAGGGCGCGCCGGGCGTCGCCGGCGGCGAAGCGTGCGATGGCCAGGAGCGCCTCGTCGTCGGCGTCGAGCTGCAAGAGGCCGAGGCCGCGATCGGCATCCACCAGCGCGCGCCGCAGGAGCACCGTGAGCTCGGTCTCGGAGAGCGCCTCCAGGCGGAACACCTTGCAGCGCGAGAGGAGCGCGGCGTTCACCGCGAACGACGGGTTCTCGGTGGTGGCGCCGATGAGGAGCACCGAACCGTCCTCCACGTGGGGCAGGAAGGCGTCTTGCTGGCCCTTGTGAAAGCGGTGAATCTCGTCCACGAACAGGATCGTGCGCTCGCCGTGGAAGGCGCGGCGATCCTTCGCTTCTTTCACCACCTCGCGGAGCTCCGGCAAGGTGCCGAGCACCGCGCTGAAGGAGACGAAGCGCGCCTTGGTGCGGGTGGCGATGACGCGCCCGAGCGAGGTCTTGCCCACGCCGGGTGGACCCCACAGGATCATCGACGGCGGGCGATCGTCGTCGATGGCCCGCTGAAGGAGCTTGCCCTTCCCCACCACGTGGGTTTGCCCCAGGTACTCGTCGAGGGTGCGCGGACGCATGCGCTCGGCCAGCGGCACGTTGGCCGGGTCGGCCTTCACGGCGCGACCGAACAACGTGTCTTCGGCGCTGGGTGAGCGAGTCTTTCGCACTCGGCGACCATAGCGAAACTGCGCCCCGCGCGCGGCGCCTTTTTGCTAGCCGATCTCGAGCGGCTGACCCCAGTCCGGTTGCTCCCAGGCGAGCTCCAGCAGGGTGCGCTCGTCGCGGCGCCAGGACTTCTCCTTGAGCACCGCGTGGACCGCGGTCGCGCCGGCGAGCTCCAGCAGCCGCTCGAAGAAGCCCAGCGTCTGGTTCGCCGCGGCCTCTTCGGCCACCGGGCCCATGAAGTAGTGAATGACCACGTGCGCGTGCCCGTCGACCAGCATGGGAATCTCGAGCGCTTCGAAGTCGAAGTAGGTGGCCCGCTGGACGCGGAAACGCATCATGGTCTCCGCCGGGTTTCCGTCCGCCACGAGGTTGGGGAGCGCGAAGCGCAGTTGGTCGGCCGAGATGCGCCCCCACATGCGCACGGCCTCCACGTCGCCGCTCGCGACCACCTTCAAGATGGCGTTGCCGAGCCGCTCGAAGGTCTCCATCGGATACCATTCGAGGGGCTCGATGGGGGTGCGGAGATAGAACATGTCCTCGCGGGCCACGTGCGCGGCCCAGTCGACGTGCTTCTGGCTGCGAATCATACGGACGTAGTCGGCGAACAGCAGACCCTTGACGTTGCGCTTGCTCATGAGACGGAGATCCCCTCGGCGTCGGCCGGTACCCCAGACCAACACTCCCACGGTACACGGCCCCGGGGCACCTGCGCACGAAACCGTCCGGATCCGTGGTATCGTCGCGCCGCTTTGGACGCCGCGTCTCCCCCGACC
>JABFRG010001220.1 GCA_013141295.1 Polyangiaceae bacterium | reverse complement strand
GTCATGGAGTGGCTCGACCTGCACGAGGTTCTCGAGGTGGCTCACGTGAACGAGTCGGTGGAGCTGGCCGGCATCGTCCCCGCCGGACGAAAGGCCGCTGCCGCGGCCCGCGGCGCCCGCGAGCTCGGGGTGGCGGGGTATCGATTCTTCGATGCCCTGGCGCAGGTGGTGGGCCCATGAACGCGACCGTGAACGCGACAGCGCGGCGCGACGTCGACTTCGAGGCGGAGCGCAAGCGTTTCCCGGTGCTCGACGAGCGCACGTTCCTCGCGTGTCAGTGCATGGGGCCCTTCCCGCGCGAGACCTTGGACGATCTCGACGCGTACCGTCGCTCGCTCTTCCTCCGCAACCGGGTCATCGACGAGTGGGTGGAGCGGCTCGATGCCCTGCGCGGCCAGTTCGAGCAGCTCCTCAACGCGCCCGTGGGCTCGGTGATGCTGCGTGACAGCGCCACTGCGGCCCAGGCGGCGGTGGCAGCGGCCCTCACCCCGGAACCGAAGCGCAACCGCGTCGTTCTCTCCACCGGCGACTTCCACTCGTCCCGCTTCCTGTGGCTCGCCCAAGAAGGCCGCGGGTTCGCGCCGGTGCAGGTAGACGCGCACGGCGTGGGCGACGGTGAGGTGGCGTACCTCGACGCCATCGACGAGCGCACCGCGGTGGTGGCGCTCTCGCTGGTCTCGCCCCGCACCGGGGCGCTCTTGGACGTTGCCCCGGTGGTCGCGCGCGCGCGCGCGGTAGGGGCGCTGGTGATCGTCGACGCCTATCAAGCAGTGGGCATCGTTCCCATCGACGTGCGAGCCATGGGGGCCGATATGGTGGTGGGTGGCACCCACAAGTGGCTCGGGGGCGGCGGCATGGGGCTGGCCTTTGCGTACCTGGAGCCGACGCTCTCCGAACGCTTGAGGCCGGTCTACCCGGGATGGATCGGCAACGCACAGTTGCTCGGCTTCGGTGAGAAGTTCGAACCGGCCCCCGGGGCGCTGCGCTTTCAGCAAGGTACCCCGGCGATGGAGCCCGTGTACACCGCACGTGGCGGCACGAGCTGGGTGCTGGAGATGGGAACCTCGGCGCTACGGGCCCGAAGCCTCTTGCTCACCGGACGCCTCTTGGCGGGCGCCCGCGATCTGGGGCTGAAGCTTCGCACGCCGTTGGAGCCGGAGCGGCGCGGCGGCATGGTGTGCCTGGACATTCCCGACGCCGGCCGCGTGGTCGACGCACTGGAGACCCAGGGCATCGACCTCGATTCGCGGCCCAACGCCGGCCTGCGGATGGGGCCGCACCCCTGCGTCAGCGAAGAGGAATGCGACCGCGTCATCGCCGCCGTGGGGCGCGCGCTCGAGCTCTGAAGCTCGTGCGGGCGATCAGCTCTCCGGCGTGGCCTCGCCGGTGAGCGCGGTCGCGAGCAGATCGTCTTCCGAGAGGATGCGCTCCACGTCGAGCACCAGGGTGATCTCGTCGTCCTCCGCCAGAACCCCCTTCACGAACTCCGGCGGCGGAACCTTGGCGAAGGGGCTGGGGGGCGACAGCTGCGTTTCGTCCAGCTCGATGAGCCCGTCGACGTCGTCGCACTCGGCGCCGAAGCATACCGGCCCTCGCTGCCACATGGCCTCCAGCAGCAGGACCGGACGCTTGCGCACCTCGGTGACCAGCGTCATGCCCAGGCGCCATGCCAGATCGACCAGCGGCAATGGCTCGCCGCGCACGTTGATGAGACCACGGAGCACGCGAGGCGCCCCCGGAAGCAGCGCCGGCGGGTGGTATTCGATGAGCTCGCGCACCCGTGAGAGCGGCAGAGCGTAGCGTTGGGGTCCCATGCGGAAGCGCAAATACGGGAGCGTCATGACGAGGCCACCTGTGCACTCTTCCAGCAGCGATCCGGATCGAGCAAGAGGGCGATGCGACCGTCGCGCCACACGGCGGTGCCGGCGACCACGTCGGTGGACTCGCGGATGGCGGGCGCGAGCGGCCGGACCACGCCGTACATGGAGCCGAACACCTCGTCGCAGGGAATGGCGAAGCGGGGCGCCCCCGGCGTCGCCAGCACCACCGCCAGCGGCCACTCCCGCGGAAGCGTACTCCCGGAGCTCGCGGCGACGACGCCTCGCCCGGGAGCGCCGGCTACCAGGATGCGAAGGTCGACCCGCGGCACCGCCTCGCCCTCCACGCGGACGTAGCTGGCCTCGCCGCTGTCGGCGACGCACGCGGTGACGGCCGCCTCCGGGAAGAGCAGGACGGTGTCGAAGGCCGAGACCGCGAACGTGCGAAACGCCGCGACGGCCGGGGGAATCATGAGCTCCACGGTGGCTCCGCAGGGATGGCGCGGGCGAATCTTGGCGGAGCCGCCCACGGCGGTGACGGTCTTCTTCACCACGTCGAGCCCCACCCCGCGGCCAGCCAGGCGATCGGCGGCGGCGCGGGTGGAGAAGCCCGCGCGGAAGAGGAGCTCGAACAGCTCTTCGTCGGTGGGGTTCACCGTCTCGTCGATGAGCCCCCGGGCCCGGAGCGAGCGCAGGATGGAGGTGGGGTCGAGACCACGGCCGTCGTCCTCCACGGTGACCGACAGCGCCGAGATGGTCTGGCGGGCGGAGACGCGGATCATGCCGAACGGCGACTTGCCCGCGGCCTCCCGCTGGTCGGGCGGCTCCACGCCGTGCGCGATGGCGTTGCGCAGGAGGTGCGAGAGCGGTTCGCGCAGGGTCTCCACGGTGTGCGCGTCCATGCGAACCTCGCCGTCCACGAGTTGGAATCGAACTTCGACCCCCTGGAGATCGGCCGCGTCGGCCACGACGTTGGCGAGCGCCGGCCCCAGCGTTCCGAAGCGGACGAGCCGGGTCTCCAGGAGCGCGGCGTGGATTCCGTCGAGCCGCCGCCAGTCCACTTCCAGGTCGAGCACCAGCTCGCCGAGGCCGGCGGAGCCGCGCGTGCCCTCCTCCGCGAGGAGCCGCGCCCGCTCCTGCATCCGCGCGAGCGACACGGTGACGTCCTCGACATCGCGCAGGATGGTGTCGAGCCGCTTGATCTCCACGCGCACAGTGACCTGGGTGGGGCCGTCGATGCCTCCCGCGAGCTCGCTGGTGCTGGTCACCACTTCTTGCCCGTGGAGATCCCGGAGCGCGAGCGCGCTGGCCTCCAGCACGCCCACCACCGCCGGTGTGAGCTTGAGAGAGCCCTTGCGGAGCGCCGCCAGCACCCCTTCGGTGGCGTGCGCCATATCGCCGATGGCGGTGAGTCCCATGGCCAACGCGTTGCCCTTGAGGGTATGGGCGACCCGGAAGAGCTCGTTTATCTCTTCCTGCCCTCCGCCCTCGCGGGCCATCTGCGCGACGATGCGCGACATGTTGCCGAGGAGCTCTTCCGACTCGTCGCGAAAGATGCGGAGGAGCTCCGGGTCTTGCGAGAAGCTCAAGACCCCGCACCCACGAACACCGCGCTGGCGATGCCGGTCTTGATCTCGAAGGTGACCTTGCGCGGTCGGGTGCCGAGCACGTGCCGCTCGCGCGGAGCGAGGTGCATCTTGGCCAGCTCCTCCTCGGCGATGGCGACGTTGCGCGTACCGATGGTCGGCTCCGGGGTGATGCCGTGAATGGAGGCACCACCGAAGATGCGCGTCTCGAAGCGCGCCAGCACCGCGCCCGCACGGATCATCTCGCGCAGGAGCGCCGGCACCGCGAACGCGCCGTAGCGCAGGAGGTTCTCCGGGTTCTCGGTGGGCCTTGGCAACGCAAAATGGGTGAGCCCGGCCAGCCCCGCTTCGCGGTCGTAGACCGACACCGCGACGCACGGCCCCAGGATGGTGGAGATCACGATGTCTTCCGACGAAACGAAGACCTCTCCCGCATGCACGAAATGTCGACGAATCACCCGGCGCCTCGTGTCTCGGGTCCGCGCGCGTACTGCGCCACCTTGGCGAGCAGCTCGGCGCGCTCGATGGGCTTGGTGAGATAATCGGTGCATCCTGCAAGATACGCGGCTTCTACCGACTCTTCTTCGGTCTGGCTGGTCACCATGATGATGGCCACGCGGGCGAAGCGGGCGGTGGCCCGGAGCTCCCGGCAGAACTCGATGCCGCTGATGCCGGGCATCATCACGTCGAGGACGACCACCTTCGGGTCGAGCTGTTCGAGGAGCTGGCGAGCCTCCTCGGCGCTCCCGGCGAGCGTGAGCGCATAACCGGCGGGCTCCAGGATCGAGCGCTCCAGCTCGAGGATGGTGCGGGCGTCGTCCACCAGCAGGACCTGGGGTCGTCCCTCGGTCATGAGTGGCCCGCGAGGTTCGCCTGCGCCGTGTCGCGCACCTCGGCCAGCTCGTCGGTGGCGAGATCGCGAAGCGCCTCGAGCCCCGCCGGGTCGAGCGGCGCATGTTGCGCGACGGTGCGCCGCACCAGGGCACTGGCGTCGCGACGGAGCCGGAGCGCCAAGCGAACGCCGTGCGGCGAGCCGAACGAGAGCAGCGCCGAGACCGCCTCGGCGCGGGCCTGCGGCGACTCTTCTCGCAGCTCCTCCACCAGCCGGAGCTCGGCGAGTGGCTCGCGGAAGGCGCGGAGCAAGTGCATGGCGCTGGTGGGGTCGAGCTCCGCCACCGCCGCCGCCGGCACGGTGCGTCGGCCCCGAGCCAGCGCGTCGGCCACGTCGCGATCGAGCGGACGCATCGACGTGGCGTGCGCCAGGAGCGCGCCGTTGGAGAGCGAGTCGCCCCAGCTGCCGAGGGAACCCAGCGCTGCGGCGCGGACCGCGGCGTCGCCGTCCTTGAGCAGACCGAACAAGCTCCGCGCGGTTTGCTCCGAGCGATACGAGCCGAGGGCCGCCGCCACCGCGGCGCGAATGCGCGCCACCGGGTGGGAGAGGTGATGGTAGAGCACGTTGCGGTATCGCTCGTCGGGGTTCTTCCGCGCGAGATCGAACAGCGAGTCGAGCCCGTCCTCGGAGCGGCCGATGGCGAGCACGGCGTCGGCCACCCGGGGGCCCGGAAGCTGCGCCAGGACCTCGACCACGCTGGCGCGAACCAAGGGTGAACCGTGGCCGAGCAGCGGCGCGAGCCGCACCTCGCCTTCGAGGGCGCCCAGCGGGAGACGCGCCAGCGCCTGGAGCGCGCGCACCTGGACCCCTTCGGAGGCGGACTCCGCCAGCTCCACCAGACGCTCTGCCACCGAGGCGAAGCGGAGCGCGCCGGCGAGATCGGCCAGGAAGCCCACCACCGGCGCCGGCTGCTCGCGCCCGAGCATGTCGCTGACGATGCCGAGCAAGGCCGGGCCCACACGAATGGCCGCGGCGAGGAGGCCTGCATGGAGCTGCGGGTTGCGGGCGATCTGCAGGGCCGCCTCGTAGAGAGTGTCCATGTGCAGCGCGAGGACGACCCGCGCCGGCGCCAGGAGCTCGTCGCGGCTCTTCGACGAAATGTCGCCGGTGAGCGCCTTGCCGAGCGCCTTTTGCACCTGCGGGTCGCGCTGGCAACGCTGGAACACCGCTTCGTGACCGGGCACCACCGAGGCGAGTTCGAGGGCGTCGGCGGCCGCGGTGAGCACGTCGCTGGCCCAGATTGCCTCGCCCTCGTCGGCCGCCGTTACGAAACCCGAGAGGAGCGCCGAGGCGGCGTGTGGGGTGGCGATGCGCGCCAGCGCCTGCGCCGCCGGATCGCGCAGGAACGAGTCGGCGAGGAGGGGAATCAGCGAGCGAACCGTGGTTTCGCCGCCGATGTGCCCGAGCGAGTACACCGCCGCGAAGGCGCGGAACGGGTCACGTCCGAGCGAGGCCACCAGCGCCGGTACGCTCTGGGTAGCGCGGAGCTTTCCCAGGCTCTCGATGGCGGCGTGCACCACGTTGGCGTCGCTGTGCTCGAGGAACGGGATGAGATGCTCGGCCACCCCCAGCTCCGACGTGTTGCCGAGCACCTGGAGCGCGAACATCACGACTTCTTCGTCACGCGACGAGAGCAGGCGCAGGAGCGAAGGCACGGCCCGGGCGCCGGCAACCGCCAGCGCTTCCATGGCCGCGTTCCGGCGGTCGGCCCGCTCGTGGTCGGCCAGGAGCTCGGCGAGCGCGTCCGGATCGTCGAGCTCCGCCAGGTGCTTCAGCGCCTGGTTCCGGGCCTCCGGCTTCTCCGAGTGGGCGGCCCGCAGGAGCGCCTCGCGCATGGGGTTGATGGGAAATTCCGAGCGCATGTTCATGCTCCACCCACCTTCTGCGGCCAAGAGACGTGGCGCTCGAGCGCGAGCACGATGTCCCGGGGCGTGAACGGTTTCCTCACGTAGTCGCGGGCGCCGAGATCCCGGGCGCGGGCGACGTCCTCTTCGGTGTCCTCGGTGGACACCACGATGATGGGCACCCGCTCCGCGAGCTTGGTGGGCGCCACCGCGGTCAGGAACTCGATGCCGCTCATGATGCCCATGTTCACGTCCAGGAAGATGATATCCGGCTCCCCGTGCAGCTCCAAGAGTGCCATTGCCTCGCGCCCGTGAAAGGCGAAGCGCAGGTCGATTTCCCGACGCTTGGGCGCGAAGATCGTGCCGAACAGGGCATGGATGAGGCGTGAATCGTCGATGACGAGAAGCTTCAGGTTGCTCATGGTGACCCCCCTTTCGAAACGCGGAGGGTGGCTCCCTCGGCGCCGGTGATTCGCTTTCGGTTCGGGCGAACGGCAATTCGTGTGGGCCTCATGGGGTCACCGTGTTGCGCGGTGACCCGAAGAAACCGAGGAGGCGCGAGAGGCCATGCGCCTGGGAGGTCATCTCGGTGGCGGTGGTGGACAGCTCCTCGGCGGAGGCGGCATTGCGCTGGGTGACCTGATCCACCTGGGTCATGGCGCGGGAGATCTGCGATAGGCCTTCGCGTTGCTCCTGGCAGAGCGCCGCCACCTCGTGAACGAGGTCGGTGGTCTTCTGTACGCAGGGAACCAGGTCGCGGATGAGCTGCGACGCGTGCTCGGCGGTGGAGAGGCTGGTGGCGGCGGTCGCCTTGGCCTCTCGGGCCGAGCTTCGACTGCGCTCGGCGAGCTTGCGCACCTCGGCGGCGACCACCGCGAAGCCGCGTCCGGCGTCACCGGCGCGCGCCGCCTCGATGGCGGCGTTCAAGGAGAGGATGTTGGTCTGGTGGGCGATGTCCTCCACCACGGTGATCTGGTCGGCGATGGCGCGCATGGCCGCGGTGGTGGCGTCCACCGCCACACCGGAGCTCTCGGCATCGCGCACGCTGCGCTTGGCGAAGTCTTCCATGTGCCGAGCGGCGTCGGCGTTGTTGCGCACGCTCTCGGCGATGGCCTCGATGCTGGCGCTCACCTCCTCCGACGAAGCAGCTTGCTCGCTGGTTCCACTGGCCAGCTCGGCGGAGGCCGCAGAGACGTGGGCCGACGCGGTGGCGACGCCGGCGGCGCGACTCTCCGCGTCCTCGATGATGCGACTCAGCTCGTCGAGGAAGTCGTTGAAGTGCCTCGCCAAGACCCCCACCTCGTCGTCGTCCTTCACGGGAAAGCGCCGGGAGAGCTGGCCCGTCCCCTTGGAGAGCTCGCCCAGATACCCTCCGAACTGGGAGAGGGTGTTGCCGAGCCGACGCAGCAGCGCGAACGCGATGCCGAGCGCGATGGCGAGACCGGCCAGGCGAACGATCCACGTGCGTTGACGCAGGGCCGTCACGCGTTCCTGGGCCGCGTGCGCGGCGACATCCCGCGAAGCCCGAAGGTCGGTGCCTACCTCCACCAGCAGCGCGTCGCGCTCGCGCAGGGCCGGCGCGTACTCGCGGGCGAAGATGCGCCGTGCCTCGTCGGAATTGCCGCGCGCGAGATGGTCGCGAATGGCGTCCTCGGCGCGTACCATCGGGCGCCCATCGGCCGCCTCGTGGGCCTTGCGCTCGATGCGCTCGAGCTCCACGTCGCCCACCAGCGCACGAGAAAGGGTGTCGGCGATGCGACGCGCCTCGTCGTCGCTCTGCCGCTTGCGCTCCACCTCCCCCGCGTCTTTCGGGTCCACCAGCGAGCCCCGGAGCGCGTTGCTCGAAGTCGCCAGCGCGCCACGCAGGCGCTCCGCAGAGAGCTCAGCCGTCTGGTATCGCTCGAGGGTCGCAGCAGAATCCGCCTCCACCTTGTGCTGCCCGACCTCGAACCAGGTGGCGAGCGACAGCGAGACGATGATCGGAGAGAGCGACGCGAGAAGCAGACGCTGGTAGAGGCGGAGTCGAACCATGTGGCGTCATGGTAACGGCGATAGCGCGCGAGAAGAAACGACAATTTGGCGTGGCGTCGGTGCCCTCGGTCAGGTCTGACGCACACCGAGGCTCAGGTACCGCGTGGCGCGCACATGCGCCCATCCGCCCACGCTCTCCGCGCGCCCCAGCAACAGATAGCCACCCGGCCGAAGCGCCGACACGAGCTTGGCCTGTGCGACGCTTCGTGACTCCGCCGACAAGTAGATGAGCGCGTTGCGGCACAGGATGAGATCGAACGGGCTCCCCGGCGGCAAGGCGTCGTGCACCAGGTTGTGCACCGTGGCGCGGACGATGCTGCGCAAGATGGGCCCCACCTGGACGCCGCCGGCCCGGGAGACCAGGTACTGTGCGGCGAACGCGCGGGGCACGTTGCCGGCCGAGGCGTACACGCCGGCTTGCGTATGGCGCACGCACTTGGTCGAGATGTCGGTGGCGAGGACCTCGTGCGTCCAGCCGGCCTCCGGGCTCAGCTCCGCGTGGAGCAGCATGGCCACCGAGTACGCCTCCTGGCCGTCGGAGGCGGCAGCGCACCACACGCGCACGTGGCGCGGCTGCACGCCGGTGGAGGGCCGACGCGCCCGGAGCGCCGCCAGCACCGTCTCGCGCAATGCGGCAAAGGCGTCCGCGTCACGAAAGAACGAGGTTTCGTGGGTCGTGAGCGAGCTCACCATGGTATCCCGCTCGGTCGCGTCCTTGGCCACCACGTCCAGGTATTGCGCGAACGTGGCGAGCCCGAGCCTGCGCAGGTGCGGCGCCAGGCGACTGAACACCAGTGCGTCCTTGGTGTCGTCCATGCGAATCCCGGCCCACCCGTGAATCAGCTGGCGGATGCGCCGAAACTCCGTGGGCTTCAGCTCGAACCGACGAGAAACGAGGCCGCGCGTCGTCGCCACGCCGCAGTATCTCACAAATTTCGCAGTTCGGGCCGGGAGAGTCGGACTCGCGCCTCCTTCGCTGTGGGAGAGGCTGCGCCTCCGGAGCGACGGTGAGCCTCGACGGCGACCTGAAGAGGCGGTAAGCCGAGAGCCCTCACTCTTGTTCCGGCGAGCGCGCCGGATATACTCCAGGGTGGCCATGGCGCAGCCCAGCGGCCAGGGAACGTAGGAAAGGATCGACGATGGCAGAGGCTGCGAGGAACAAGGGGGACCGTTTCGCGACCCTGTTGTGGCGCGCGAACGACTGCTTCCGCGCGGAGGACTTCGCCTCGGCCGAGGCGCTGACCCACGAGGCCCTCGAGCTCTTTCCGGAGGACTCCTCGGCACTGCACCTGCTGGCGTCGGTGTTCGTGTGCCAGGGCAACCACGCCGATGCCGCGCCCCTCTACAAGAAGCTCGCCGATCGCTACCCGGCGGAGCGCGAGCTGCGCACGCAGCTGGCGATCTGTCACCTCCACGTCAAGAGCTTCGCCGAGGCGCGCAACGAGCTCGAGCGCCTGGTGGCCGAGCGAAATGCCCCGGAGCTTTGGCGCTATCTCGGCCAGGCGCACGAGGGGCTCGGCGAGGCCGAGCGCGCCGCCGAGGCCTATCGCGAGGCCGGTATCGTCCGCTCGGTGTTTCCGCCGTCCCTCGACGGCGCCCGCCCGGTGTCCATCGTCCCCTTGCCGCCGCCGTCCTTCGG
>JABFRG010000548.1 GCA_013141295.1 Polyangiaceae bacterium | reverse complement strand
CAAGGAGCGCGGTGAGCAGGCGGTCTTCTACTTCTATTACTCGGGTCACGCGCGGGCAGCGGCTCTGAACCTGGGGGCCGAGGAGGTCTCGGTGGCGCTGCTGCGGGAGCGGCTCTCGCAGCTCCCTTCGACGCTCTCGCTGGTGGTGCTCGACGCGTGCCAGAGTGGCGCCTACGCGAGGCCCAAAGGCGCCGAGCCGGCGGCAGACTTCTCGTTCAACTCGGTATCCAAGCTCACCACCCAGGGCGCGGCGGTGATGGCGTCGAGCTCGGCCCAGGAGCTGAGCCAGGAGTCCGACGAGCTTCGTTCGAGCTACTTCACGCATCACCTCCTGGTGGGCCTGCGCGGCGCCGGCGATACCGATGGCGACGGACGTGTGACCCTCGACGAGGCCTACCGATACGCGTATCGACGAACCCTGGCGGCAACCGCGCGGACGCAGGTGGGGAGCCAGCACGTGACCCTCCAGATGGATCTGTCGGGTCGCGGCGACGTACCGCTCACCTACCCGTCGCTGTCGCGCGCCAAGCTGGCGCTCCCGGCAGCGCTCCAGGGGCAGGTGCTGGTGACCCGCAAGGGGAGCGGCGCCATCGCCGCCGAAGTGCAGAAGGTCGCCGGCACCAAGCTGCTGCTGGCTCTGCCCGCCGGGAGCTACGAGGCAGTGGTGCGCGAGCCCGACGCGCAGCGGGCCCTGGTGTGCGCCGCGCCCCTGCAAGACGACGCTACCTATACGCTCGATACCGGCACCTGCGCTTCGGTGAAGGATACACCCACCAAGAAGAAGGGGGACGAGAGCGAGCTCGACCACTGGGCTATCGAGGCAGGCGTCGGCATCAACTTCAATTCGCAGGGAGAGTACACCGATCGCCTACGCGAGTTCGGCTACGACAACAAGCCTGGCCTCTTCGACCTCGATACGCCCCCGCTCCGCGTTTCGCTGGGCCTTTCGCGCGCGTTCAACAAGTACTTCCGTACCGGCGTGGTCTTCCACACGCTCACCCGCGACCAGTACCGCCGCACCTTCGGCGCTTCGAAGGACGAGTTCCGGTACAGCTCCTACGGCGCCGACCTGTACTTTCGCGGCGATCTCTTCCTGGTGGAACCGGTGCTCTCGCTCTACGCGCTGGCCGGCCTGGGCCTGGGCATGGCGCCGAACACCTATACGACCACCGTGAGCGGCGCCGCGCGCGACACATCGGCGGTGGATTGGGGCCCGCTGCTCTCCGGCGCCGGGGGCGTGAGCGTGAGCGTTCGCAATGCCGCTTTTCGCCTGCAGGGCGGCTACGAGTACGCGCCGGTGCTGAAGAATCGTCTGGGCGACGTGCTCAACGTGGGGGGCCCCTCGGTGATGTTCGCCATAGAATTGAGGACCGACCGATGAAGCGTCGCATCGCATCCGCCGCCACTTGCCTCGCCTTCCTGGTGCTCCTGCGCGGTGATTCGTGCGGCCAGCCGGTGCTCCAGGACCCGACCTTTCGCCTGTGGTGCGGCGAGGAGCTCTGCGCCTGGAAGACCGAGGCCGGCAGCGTTCGCAAGGCGCCCACCTGGCACGAGGCCGACACCGGCGTGGAGTTCCTGGGGACGCCGGCGCGCATCGGGCAGAACACGCCGTCGAACGCCCAGTGCCTACGCTTCACCAGCGTAGCCGACGTGTCTCCCTCGGCGCAGATGAGCCTGACCATCGACTGGGACCTCGACGGCACGCCCGACTACACGTACCCGGTCCCTAGCGTCTCGTTCCGCCAGGTGCAGGCCGACTTCATCCTGCCGCCTCACGAAGGGATGCGCGTGGTGCTCGAGAAGAAGGGGTCGGGCAACGCGGTGCTCGCCGAGATACGCCTGCAGTTGCTCTCGAGCGCCGATTGCGCTTCGGCGCCGCCGCCGGAGCCGCGGAAGAACTTGCCGCTCGGCGCCCGCGCTTCGTCGGGGACCGAGTGCCGCTCCAGGGTCGTGATTGCCAACAGCTGCGGCGAGTGCGACCCCTATGCGCCGCAGCGAGCCTGCGGAGAGGGAGTCGCCTGCACCACCCGAGGCAACGGGGGTGTTTACGGCGGTTTCACCCTGTGCGATCGGAAGGGGGAGCGCACCGCTGGCGAGGCCTGCGGCATCGATGCCGACTGCAAGAGCGGCGCATGCACCGGCGTCCGCAGCGTGGGCATGATCGACGTTCCCACCAAACGCGCCACCGACGAGGGGGACCAGGTGGTCCACGACTACGTGCTCTGCACGCCCGGCGCAGGGGCCCCGGCAGGGTGCATTCCCAAGGTGTTCGTCGCCGGCAGCTGCCAGTAGATGGACGCCTACACCCGCTACGGGCGCGCTCTGTTGCGCAAGGCCGAGCGGGTGCTTCGGAACCGTGACGACGCGCTCGACGTGGTGCAGTCGCTCTTTCAGGATTTGTACGAGACCAAGAGGGACGACGTGGACCTTCCGTATCTGTATCGCGCGGTC
Organism: Polyangiaceae bacterium; assembly: GCA_013141295.1. Classification (GTDB taxonomy): domain Bacteria; phylum Myxococcota_A; class Polyangia; order Polyangiales; family Polyangiaceae; genus JABFRG01. Next base: position 7,360 of record JABFRG010000548.1, on the reverse strand, counting down.
ACCAATCGATGCCTCTCGCTCCTTCGCGACGAGCGCAATCGCGCAAGGCTCCTGGCGGAGAACGATACGTCGCTCGTTCCGCAGGCGCGCGGCAGCGTCGAACGCATCGACGATCTCGACCTCCTGGGCAAGCTGGTCCGCGCCCTCGACGACGAGACCTCGGAGATCCTCGTGCTGCACTACTTCGACGACCTCCCGCAAGAGGAGATCGCCTCGGTGGTGGGGCTGAGCCGCAAGACGGTGGGCAAGCGGCTGGAGACGATTCGAGAAACCGTGTGTAGTCTGCAAGGAGCGCCGTCGTGACCGGCCCTCACGTTCGCTGCATCGGCGAGCCGGTCTCGTTCCTGGCGCTCGAGGCCTACGCTCTGGACGAGCTGCCCCCGGAAGCCGCCGAGCCGGTGCGCGCGCACCTCGCGGCCTGCGACGCCTGTCGAGCGGCGCTCCGGGAAATCGAGGACGATCAGCGGCCCCTCCCGGCCTTCGTACCGCGTGCGGCGCCCTCCACCGCGAAGGCGTCGAGTGGGCGCCTGCGACTGCTGCGCTTCGGCGCGCCAGCGGTGGCGGCGATGGCGCTCGCGGCGGGCGTGCTGCTCATGATGCGCAGCGGCGGCGACCACGGCGACCACCGCACCAAGGGGCGCGAGGTGTCGCTGCGGGTGGAGGGTGAAGACCCGAGCTACGAAGCCGGGACGCTGGCGGTCGGCGTGGCCCTCAAGGTCGTCGTGGCTTGCCCGCCGGATCTCCACGCCAGCTGGGACGTGGTGGTGTTCGACGAGGACGGGGCCAGCTTTCCGCTGAGCCCCGCCCGCATCACCTGCGAGAACCAGGCGGCGCTTCCCGGCGCCATGCGCCTGCGCGGCGCCTCCGACAAGCGCGTCTGCGTGGTGTGGGACGAGAGCGCCGTACCGTCCACCCGCGCCGGGTATCGCCGCGAGGTCGACTTGCCGCCGGAGCGAAGCCGCTGCATCACCGTACGCGCAGTCCCGCGCTGAGCGGCGTTCACTCCTCGGGCGATTCCCGAGCATGGGTCGCCCAGATGTCGGCCAGCGCCGGCAGCTTTCTCAAGCCCCTCGTTCTTAGGATGATCCCTTCGACGGCCGCTCGAAACATATCCGCCGAGCCCAGCAAGCCAACCAGCTCCCGGGTTCGGACCTGCAGCTCCTCCATCCATGGCGCGACCGGCGCTGCGACCAGAACCGCCGCAAACCGTTCCTCCGCAACCGCCCGCTGCCCCGTTAGTCCCGCGGCAACACCGCAGTGATAGTCCGCCCAGATGCCTTCATCGTGCCGTGAAGCGAGATACTTCGCTGTCGCCTCCAGCGAACAATGACGGGCCCTCAATGCCAGCAGCTCGCGCTTGGCGATCTCTGCCAGGCCGCGCGCCTTGTCCCGAAAATCACCGCCCGACCGCGCCTCTTGAAAACCAGCCACGCGCGGACCGCTCTGCCCGGCACCATCGTCAAAGGACCAGTAGTCTTGTTCGTGCCACAACCACGCAGCGCCGACATTCAGGTAGGTTCCCTTCGACCACGAACTGGGCTGGAACTCGATCAAGCCCGCCCACCAACCGTGATCGGCAACCCAAGTCCGGGACTTCCCCTTCCGGACACATCCGATCGGCCCCAGCACGGCCTTCGCGGCCGCAGCGAGGGCGCTGTTGTGATCCTGCGTCATGGGCACCCTGTCTACATGTCGACCTACACCTCGGCAACGGGCAGACGTGCAGGCCGCGAAGGCGCACCATTCGTGGTACACTGATCATGTGAGCTCCGAGGAACAACGAGCGTCGAAGTCGTGCCGCTCGGTCAGCCCAAGTTGTCGCCCTACGAAGACAGCACACCCGAAGAGAGGCTCGCCGCGGCAGTTCGCCTGCTCGAGCATCACCGCGAGCTTCGTGACGGCTGCCGCCCGCCTCCGCGCTCGGAGTGGCCAGGCGAAACCTTCGTCATCGGCACGCCGCTTGAGTAAGCTCCCGCAAGGTCGCCAACAAGAAATCGGCGGGTCGCCACAAAGACCTCGCGGATGTAGAGCTCGAGCGCATTCGGGGCGATTGACTCGCCCCGACGGTGGTTCAGTCTAGCTCAGCCGCAGCCGCCGGGGCCGCAGCAGGCCTTGGCCGCGCCCGGCTTGATGGCCTCGATGGTGGCGGAGGCCACGTAGTTCTCGGCGCCGGAGCCGGGGAGCCAGTCGGCGATGAAGGCGCGGCTCTCGTGCTTCACCGACGTCCGCACCTGGGCGAAGCCCGCTTCGTGCAGGAGCGCCTCGATGGTGGCGACTTCTTCGGCGCCGCCCACGCATCCGGAGATGGCCATGGCCGCGGTGCGAAGCTCCGGAGCAATGGGCGCGATGGCCACCACGTCGGCGATGGCCAGTCGCCCGCCCGGCTTGAGCACGCGGAACGCCTCCTGGAACACCGCGCGCTTGTCGGGCGAGAGGTTCACCACGCAGTTGGAGAGAATGACGTCGACGGTGCCGTCCTCCACCGGCAGCTTCTCGATCTCCCCCAGCCGGAAGTCGACGGTGTCGGCGCTCATCTTCGCGGCATTGGCTCGGGCCTTCTCGATCATGGCCGGCGTCATGTCGACGCCGATGACGCGTCCCTTCGGGCCCACCTGGCGCGCCGCGAGAAAGCAGTCGAAGCCGCCGCCGCTCCCGAGATCGAGCACCGTCTCGCCGGCTTTCAGGGAGGCGATGGCCTGCGGATTCCCGCACCCGAGGCCCATCTCCGAGCCCTCCGGTACCGACGCCAGATCCTCCGCCGAGTAGCCGAGCTTCAGGCTCGCGCCCACCGCGGGCGCGCAGCACGAGGGCGCGCATCCCACGCTCCCGCTCGGGCTCGTCGCCACCTTGCCATAGTGCTCCCGTACCATCGCACGCACGTCGTTCTCCTGGGCCATCTCGGCACCTCCTGCTCCTGAAGACGCACCCCGCCGCGAAAGGACGCAATATTCCCGCTCCCCTCCCACGAAGTGGGAGGGGTTGGGGGAGGGAACGGGCGTCCTCATGCGTGCACTATGCACGCACGCCAACCCATGACCGAGCGCGTTTGTCGAAACCATCCAGCCCGAGCCCGCTCACGAGGACCATGCCTTGGTTTTCACGCGTTCCGCTATTGCGAGCCTTCCACCTGTCAGGGACCGAGGATCGAGATCCGGATCAGATCGGGCTCGGGCACGGGCTCGGGCTCGGGCACGGGAGCTAACAGGCGTGGTGGGTGCCGTCGGGGGGGAAGATCTTGCCGGGGTTCAATAGCCCCTTGGGATCGAACACGCGCTTGAGGCCGTGCTCCAGCTGCACCAGGGCGGGACCCTGCTCGCGGGTGATGTACTTCTGCTTGGTGAGCCCGATGCCGTGCTCGCCGGAGAGCGTGCCACCGAGCGCGAGGGTGGCGTCCATGAGCTGGCTCACGGCCCGCTCCACCGCCTCGTCCTCGGCGCGGTCGTTCCACAAGAAGTTCACGTGCAGGTTGCCGTCGCCGGCATGCCCGTAGGTGAGATTGCGCACGCCCTCGCGAAGACCGATGCCCGCCACCCGGTCCAGGAGCTCGCTCATGGCCGAGCGCGGCACCACCACGTCTTCCGATATCTTGTACTTTGCAAGCTTTCGCGTGGTGGGCGACATGGCGCGCCGGGCTTCCCACAGGGCGGCGCGGCGTGCGGCGTCTTGGGCCACCTGCACGTCGATGCTCCCGGGAGCAGAGGAGAGCACCTCGCCCAGGTCCATGAGGTCGGCCTCCACGTGACCGCCGTCGAGCTCGATGAGCAGGAGCGCGGCGGCGCGCGCATCGATGGCCACGCCCTGGCTGCGCAGCGCGTCGAGGGCCGGCGGATCCAGGAACTCCATGCACCGCGGCACGAGGCCGTGGTGCAGCACCGCGGTGACCGCGTCGAGGGCCGAGGTGGAGTCGCGGAAGAGCCCCAGCGCGGTGGCGATCTCCCGGGGCTTGGGCAAGAGCTTCAGGGTGATCTCGCTGAACACACCGAGCGTGCCCTCGCTCCCCACCAGGAGCGCCGTCACGTCGTAGCCGGTGACGCCCTTCACCGTGCGCTTCCCGCTCCGCACCGTGTGACCGCCCATGAGGCAAGCCTCCACGCCGAGCACGTACTCGCGCGTGGTGCCGTATTTGAAGGCCCGGGGACCACCGGCGTTCTCCGCGACGTTGCCGCCGATCATGCAGCTCTTCCACGAGTTGGGGTCGGGCGGATAGAACAGCCCCTCGGCCTCGGCGGCGGCGTGGAGATCGCCGGTGACGACCCCCGGCTCCACCACCGCCAGCAGGTTCTTGCGATCGAGGTCCTTGATGCGCGAGAGCTTCGCGGTGGCCAGCACGATACCGCCGGCGGCGGGAATGGCGCCGCCGCTGCGCCCGGTGCCGCCCGCGCGGGGCGTGACCGGGACGCCGAGCTCCTCGGCGATGCGCAAGGTGGCCTCGATGTGCGCAAGGCTCTCCGCATGCACCACGATGTCGGGAACGCGGCCGTCGGCCTCGCTCTCGTCTTTGGCGAACGCGCCACAGGCATCGGCGTCCACGGCCACCCGGGAGTCGCCGATGGCGCGCGCGAGTGCAACTTTGGCGCGGTCGATGGCCGCCGCGGGCACGGCCGGCAACGGAGGTAGGCGAACGATCACGTCTCTGACTTTAGCACAGCGCGCCGGCACGATTTTGCTTCGACGCAGGAGCCTCTTGCCTCGAGCGCAGAAGTTGGGTCCGCTAGGGCCCATGAACGCACGCGTCGGTCTCTCGGTAGCCTTGGCCGCTTCCCTCGGTCTCTCTGCATCGCTCTTCGAAACCTCGGCCCAGGCTGCGGACCGGGAGCTCCTCGTACCCATGGGCCAGCAGAAGACGCTGGTCATCGACCAGCTGGCCGGCTTTCGCATCAGCACCATCGAGGGCGTGGGCTACGCCGGACCGCTCGGCTTCTCCCTCAACCGCGTCACCGTGAAGACCGCCAACAACACCGACATCACCAACAAGTACACGCGCTTCTGGTTCGCCCCCAGCGCCGACTTCTTCGTCATCGATCACCTGTCGGTCGGTGCGCTCATCGAATTCGCGGTGACCAACACCACCTCCGAGTTTCAGGCCAACCCCAACGCGCCGGTGCAGAGCGTCGACCTCCCGGCCGCCACCAGCATCACGCTCTTGCCGCGCGTGGGATACCTGTTCTCGTTCGGCGATCGATTCGGCATCTGGCCGCGCCTCGGCGTCGGGTATGCGTCGCTCACGCGTTCCAGCGCCAACGTGGCGACGACCACCAAGGAGACATTCTCCGGCATGCTCTTCGACCTCGACGTCCCGTTCATCTACCGGCCCACCGAGCACTTCTTCTTCCGCATCGCGCCGGAGCTGGCGTTCACGCTGATAGGCTCCCGCGCCGTATCGAGCGGCGCCGTGACCACCTCCACCGACGCGAGCGCCTTCAACTTCTCGGTGAGCGCCGGGGTGGGCGTCATGTGGGACCTGTGAGCCCGCCTGCTCGCCGCGCTTGTGCTCCTGCGGCGCGTCGGGCAAAACGGTAGCGTGAAACAAGGCTTCAAGCGGTTCGAAGGCACCACCACCTACCTCACCAACGACGCCCTCTCGGCGGCGGTGAACTGCGCGCTCGCCCTGGAGCGACCGCTCCTGGTGAAGGGCGAGCCCGGCACCGGAAAGACGCTCCTGGCCGAGGCGGTGGCGGCGAGCCTCGACGCGCCGCTCATTCATTGGCCGGTCAAGTCCACCACCCGGGCCCAGGACGGCCTGTACATCTACGACACCGTCCAGCGATTGTATGATGCACGCTTCGGCGACGGCGACGTGAAAGACATTCGCCGCTACATCAAGATGGGGCCCATGGGCCGCGCCTTCGGTGAGAAGCACCGGGTGGTGCTGCTCATCGACGAGGTCGACAAGGCCGACCTCGAGTTCCCCAACGACTTGCTCCACGAGCTCGATCGCATGCGCTTCATCGTCACCGAGACCGGTGACGAGGTGGTGGCCACCGAGCGACCGGTGGTGATCATCACCTCCAACAACGAGAAAGAGCTCCCCGACGCCTTCTTGCGCCGCTGCGTCTTCCACTTCATCGACTTTCCCGATCAGGAGCTGATGAAGCAGATCGTCCGCGTCCACCACCCGGACGTCGAGCAGAAGATGGTCGACCAGGCGATCGTCGCCTTCTACGAGCTGCGGCAGCTACCGCGCTTGCGCAAGCGCCCTTCCACCAGCGAGCTCATCGACTGGATCGCCGTGCTCAAGACCGCAGGCGTGGGCGGCGATCGCTGGGTACGCGAGCTGCCCTACCTGGGGGTGCTCCTCAAGAAGGAGCAAGACGTGGATCTCTTCGGTGCCGCCAAGAAGAGCGGCCAATGGAAGAGTTGAGGCCGCTCAGAAGCGGAAGCCGCCGGTAGAGACCTTGCCCGGCAAGATGGTGCCGGAGTCGGGCGAACGCTCGGTGTTCAGCGCGATGATGGTGGCCACGGTGCCGCCGGCGATGACCACCGCGCCGCCGATGATGCTCGTCCAGAACCACCAGCGGGAAGTGACCGGCGGGCTGGGGAGGGCCGAGACCTTGAGCGGGCGCTTCTCGCCGGCCTTCACCAGCACCGACGTGCGGTAGGTGCCGGAGCCGGACTTGGTGATGACGATCTCGTGGGTGCCGGCGCGGGCGTAGCCCTCGTAGCTACCGGTGCCCACCTCGCGGCCGTCCACCGAGATCTGCGAGCCCTCCACCGAGTCGATGACGAGGAGGCCCTGGATGTTCTTCGACCCGAGCTCGCAGGTCGCCGCGCGCACCTCGCCGCCCCGAAGATCGTTGATGGTGAGCGAGCAGGGGAAGTAGTCGGGCGACACCAGATCGATCTTGATGGTGCCGACCTTCACCCGCAGGCTCACCTCGGGCATCTTGGTCTTGGAGACCACGCGATCGTTGATGCGAACCTCGGCGTCGGCCACGTTGCTGCGGATGACCAGCGTGGCCACGCGCGCGCGCATCCCGGCGATGACCTGATCGAGGCCGTTCACTTTGGCCTTGAGCTCGGGCGACGCGGCCTTGTCGAACTCCTCGATGGCGTCGAGCGCGCGCGGCAGCTCGCCCAGGGATTCGAGGGTACGGGCCTTGTTGTAGAGGAACGACGGATCCTTGGTGAGGGCGTAGGCCTCCTGGAACTTCACCAGGGCCGTCTCCCAGTCCTTGTCGTTGTAGGCCTTGGTGCCCTCTTGCTTGAGCTTGGCGGCCTGCTCGGCAGTGGCGTCGGCGGGCGGCGGATCGGCCGCGAACGCGGGGCCGGTCACGGTGACGATGGAGAGAAAGGCGAAGGCGAGAAGCGGTCGGAAGCGCATCGGTCCGTTCAAAGAAGGGGAGCGGGATTGGGGTGAGAC
>JABFRG010000815.1 GCA_013141295.1 Polyangiaceae bacterium | reverse complement strand
GTAGCTGTCACGCGTTCACCGGCGTCGCCGCCCTCCAGGGGTCGGCGATCCCGGTCACGGTGGACCAGAAGACCATGGCCCGGGCGCAGCTCCTCGCGCCGGACCTGCGGTATACACGCGATCGCTACCCGGTCCCGCGCATCGTCGAGTGGCTCAAGGATCCCAAGAAGGTGAAGCCCGACACCACCATGCCGAGCATTCCCCTGACGCCGGCCGAAGCCGCCGACATCGCCACGTACCTGGTGGCGGCGGAGCTCGCGCCCTTGCCCACGCCCGTCGCGTTCGTTCGCCTGCCGCCGCTGGACCGCAAGGTGACCTTCGAAGAGGTCGACAAGAAGGTCTTCCACAAGACCTGCTGGCACTGCCACGCCGAGCCCGACTTCTCCATCGGTGACGGCGGCCCCGGCAACTCCGGCGGCTTCGGCTTCAAGGCGCGCGGCCTCAACCTCGCCAGCTACGAGGGCGTCTCCGCGGGCATCCTCGACAAGAAGACCAACGACCGCGTCAGCGCCTTCGCCAAGGGCGCCGACGGCGTGCCCATGCTGGTGAAGGCGCTCATCGCCCGGCACAGCGAGGCTTCCGGCGCCTCCACTGGCGATGTGCGTGGTATGCCTCTCGGCATGCCGCCGCTCTCCGCCGAGGACATTCAGCTGGTCGATACCTGGGTCACGCAAGGGAGGCCCAAATGAGCCGCTCCGGTCCGCTCCTCGTCCTCCCGCTCGCGCTCTCCGTGCTGAGCGCGTGCTCCAAGAACGAGAACACCACGGTGCCCCAGGCGCCGGCCACCACCATCACCGCCGAGCCCTCGCATCCGGCGCCGCTCGGCTCCGGGCCCATCACGCCCACCACCGTCACCGGCGCGCAAACGCCCCCGCCCGCCACCGGGACGCCGGCCCCTGCCGCCGGCAAGCTGCGCATCGTCGAGCCCCCGGAAGAGGGCGACGTCCTCACCATCGTCCGCGCCCAGCGGGTGAAGGCGGTGGAGGAGAAGCGCATCTTCGTGGTGTACATCGGCGCCCCCTGGTGCCCGCCGTGCGTGCGCTTCCACGACGCCATCAAGTCCCACGAGCTCGACGAGAAGCTTGCAAACTACACCATCATGCAGTTCGACCTCGATCGCGACGGTCAGCGGCTCCTGGCGGCCGGCTACGGGTCGAAGTTCATCCCGTACTTCGTGCTTCCGGGCCCCGACGGCAAAAAATCGCAGGCCTTCGAGGTGAAGATCCTCAAGAAGGAAGAGGCGCTCCGCGAGGTGGTGGACGGCCTGCTAAAATGGAACGGTAAGTGACGGCGCGGGCGCGCTAGCGCTCGCTGCGGCGCTGGCGGTGCTCGCCGGGGCCGCCGCGGCATCGGGGGCCTGCGCGTCCATCGTCGCGGCTGGCGTCGGCACTTCGCCGCGGAAGGTGGGCAGAGGCCCCACCGCGGTGGCGGTCATGATGGGCGCGGTCATCACGGCGCGCGGGTGGCTCGGCGCGGGCGGAGTCGCCGCGGTTCCTTGCGTGGTGGCCTCGCCGTCGACGCCGGCGTCTGCGGCGGACTTCCGCTGCTGCTCGCGCCGGAACAAGAACAGCGCCGCCAGCACCACCAGGGCGAGCCCCACGATGATGTTCTGGGTGCGGCGCATCGATTTTCGTCCGGCGGCCTCGGTCGCCGGGTCGGGCTCGTCGCTCACTTGCGGGGGCGGCGGCGTGCTCACCCGCGTGTTGGGCGGCGGCGAGGTGCGCGGTGAGCCGGAGAGGGAGAATCGCTGGGACGCGATGCCCCCGAGCGTCTCGATGACCGCATCCACCGCATCGCCCAGATCGCGACAGGTGGGGAAGCGCTCCTCCGGTCGCGGCGAGCGACCTCGCCGCAAGATGAGGGTGAGCCGCTGGGCCAGCGCCGGATCGCAGTCGGGGATGCCGAGGTCCGGCAGGTAGCCGTCTTCGGTGGTGGCCGGTCGCTCGCCGGTGAGCGCTTCGGCCAGGGTAGTGGCCATCGAGTACTGGTCGTTGCGTGCAGTGTACACGCCTCGCGAGAGCGCCTCGGGCGAGGTATACGCGGGCGGCCCCATGTCGATGTGGGCCTGCGACACCGTGGAGTCGGGGATGCGCGCGATACCGAAGTCGGTGATCTTGGTGCCGAAGCGCCCGAGCAGGATGTTCTCGGGCTTGATGTCCCGGTGCAAGATGCCCGACTCGTGGGCGAAGGCCAGGGCGCTCCCCAGCTCGAGGGCCAAGCGCGCCACCTCGTCCAGCGGGAGCGGCTCGTGCTCGAGGCGTTGCCGCAGCGACGGGCCGCGCACGTACTCGAACACCAGATAGAGACCCACCGCAGGGTCCTCGCCCATGTCGTGCAGGGCTGCGACGTTGGGGTGGGCCATGGCGGCGGCGGCCCGCGCCTCGTGCCGGAGGCGATCGGCGAGCGCTCGCTTGGCGTCCTCGGCCATGGCCAGATCGGGGCGGATCACCTTCACTGCCACGTCGCGCGCCAGCTCGGTGTCGAAGGCCTGGTACACCCGGCCGAGCGCACCTTCGCCCAGCACCTTCTTCACCTCGTAGCGGCCGATGGTCTTGGGTTCCGCCATCGATCAGCCGGTGTGCGGCGCGTAGCACGCCACCTTGTGGCCGGAGCCGGGGACGAGCTCGGCGAGCTCCGGGGTGGTCTTGTCGCACTTGCCCGGGATCATCCGGGGGCAGCGGGGGTGAAACGAGCAGCCGGAAGGCGGCGCGAGCGGTGACGGCGTGTCGCCCTCGAGGAGAATACGCAGACGCTTCTTCTGCGGGTCGGGGGAGGGGACCGCGCCCATGAGGGCCCGGGTGTACGGGTGCATGGCGCCGTCGTAGAGGGCCTCCACCGGGCCTTGCTCGACGATGTGCCCCAGGTACATGACTGCGACCCGGTGGCTCATGTGCTCGACGATCCGGAGATCGTGCGAGATGAAGAGGTAGGCCACGCCCAGCTCTTCCTGCAGATCCGAGAGCAGGTTCACGATCTGCGCCTGGATCGACACGTCGAGGGCGCTCACCGGCTCGTCGCAGACGATGAACTCGGGCTTCACTGCCAGCGCCCGCGCGATGCCGATGCGCTGCCGCTGCCCGCCGGAGAATTCGTGCGGGTAGCGATCCATCATCTCCGGCCGCAGCCCCACCTTGCGCAGGAGCTCGGCGATCATCTGCTGCGCGTCGCTCTTGGTCTCGGCGAGCTTGTGGATCTCGATGGGCTCGAGGAGCGCCTCCCGCACGGTCATGCGCGGGTTGAGGCTCGAGTACGGGTCCTGGAAGATGATCTGCATCTTCCGCCGCAGTGGGCGAAGCTCACCGGCGCTGAGTGGCGTGATGTCGCGACCGTCGTACACCACACGACCGTAGGAGGGCTCGATGAGCCGCAGGAGCAGGCGGCCGAGGGTGCTCTTGCCGCAGCCGCTCTCGCCCACCAGGCCCATGGTCTCGCCGCGGCGCACCCGGAGCGACACGTTGTCGACGGCGCGGAGCGGCTCGGCGTTGCGCGAGAGCCAGCCGCTGCGCACGCGGTAGTACTTGGTGAGGCGATCGGTGGCCACCAAGGTGCGGCTCCGGGGTTTGCCGTCGGGCCCGGGCGGCGCGTCGCTCAAGCGCGGCGGAGCCTGGCTGGGGCGTCCCGGCGGGGGCAGGAGGCTCTCGCTCATGCGGCCTCGCCTCCGTCCAGCGGAAGCGCCCCCACCTCGTCGGCGCGAATGCAGCGCACGAGGTGACCGCCCTCCTTGGTCTCCAGCGGGGGAACCGCCACCGCGCACGCCTCGATGGCGAAGGTGCAGCGGTCGTGGAAGCGGCAGCCACTCGGGAGATGGCGAAGATCCGGCACCATGCCTTCGATGACCGGCAGGCGCGGGCGCTTTTCGCCGGGGGCCGCGCGCTTGGCCCGGGCCGGGAGGCTGGCCATGAGGCCGCGGGTGTACGGGTGCATGGGCTGCCGGAAGAGCTCGCCCACCGTGGCGTACTCGACGATTTGCCCGGCGTACATCACGGCCACCTTGTGCGTGTACTCTGCAACGACAGACAGATCGTGGGTGATGAGCAGCACCGCCATCCCCAGCTCCCGCTGCAGGCGCGCGATGAGGTCGAGGATCTGCGCCTGGATGGTGACGTCGAGGGCGGTGGTCGGCTCGTCGGCGATGAGGAGCTGCGGCTCGCAGGCCAGGGCCATGGCGATCATCACCCGCTGCCGCATGCCGCCCGAGAGCTGGTGCGGATAGGAGTCGACGTTGGAGCTGGGGGAGGGGATGCCCACCTTGCGCAGAAGATCGATGGCGCGCTCCCGGGCGTCTTGCTTGGTGGTGTCGCGGTGCAGGCGAATCGCCTCCACGATCTGCGCGCCCACCGTGTAGACCGGGTTCAAGCTGGTCATCGGTTCCTGGAAGATCATCGAGATGTCGTCGCCCCGCACCTTGCGCATCTCGCGCTCCGGGAGGGTGAAGAGATCGCGATCCCGGAAGATGACCTTGCCCTGCTCGTAGCGACCGGGCGGCGAGGGGATGAGGCGCAAGATGGAGAGGGCGGTGACGCTCTTGCCGCAGCCGCTCTCGCCCACCAGGCCCAGCGTCTGGCCTTCGTCGAGCTCGAAAGAAACCTGGTCCACCGCGCGTACGGTGCCGGATTCCGTTTGGAAGCTGGTGACGAGATCGGAGACCGCGAGGAGCGCCATAGCCAGCGCCCAAGCTAGCCCGAATCGAAGATGAGCGGGAAGTCGAACGCCAGGGGCCCGGCCAAAAGAGGGCCCTGCGCGCCCTTGGCCCAAGGACGTGAGAACGGTGGTAGCCTCGGCGTTCGCATGCGCTTCGCGCCTCCTCTTCTCGCTGTGGCCCTGGCCATCGCCTCCTCCGTTACCGGGTGCCGGACGCGGACCGCGCTGTGCGAGCGAGCCTCCGACTGCGGCAGCGCGCGCACCTGTGTGGCCGGCCGCTGTCATCCACTTCCTCCGCCACCGGGAGCGCCCACTACGAGCGCCCAACCCGAGGCTTTGGTGAACCGCGCCACGCGGGTGGTGCTCCAGCCGCTCGACCGCGAGACCTATGGAGCCGGGGCCGGCGGTGAGCTCTCGCTCGGGCGCGATGGCGCGCTCCTGGTGCGCTTCGGTGTGCCCCAGGGGCTCCGCGGTCACGTGGTCGAAGCGTACGTGGTGCTCCATCGCACCCGCCGTCCCACGGACTCGTCCGTCTCCCTACACGCTGGACGATATTCTTCTTCGCCCGATCGATGGCCGTCGAATAAATCGGCGTCGCCGCGGCCCGAAGGCGCTGCTGGCGCGACCACGCACGTGGATCGTCAGTCCCCCAGTTTGGTGCGGGTAGACGTTCACACCCTGGTGGACGAAGCGATTCTCGCCAGCGTGCAAAAAACCGCCAAAAACGCCGAGGAAAACAAACGTTCCGTGGTCGTTACCGACGACCTCGTGGTGGCCGTAGCTGGAGCGTGCGACGACCCCGACGGAGAGGGAATGGCGTTTGCAGCATCTTCCAGCGATGGTCCGGTCCTCGAAATCTACTTGCGTGAGTGACCGCAGCCAGCGAGTTTGTTCTACGTTTTTTGGTGAATAGAAGCGAACCGTCGCCGTCGAACGACCAGGTCCTTCTCGCGCTGGACAAGACAGCCGAGATAATTGGTCAACGCGGCGTGGACGCCACTTGATGCCCGGCGGGTGAGCCCCGCCTCAATCGAAGGAGTGAACGATGCGAGTGTCGAAGACTGTTGGAACTGTCATTGCGTCTGCCGTTGCTATCGCTGCCGTTACCTTCAGCGCTCCATCCCGCGCCGGTGACGAGTCGCTCGTGTCCGTCAGCTGCGCCGGTGGCGCCGTCACGGTGAGCGCGGCCGCCCCCTGGCACACCAACGCTGCCGCTCCCTGGAAGTGGGACAAGGGCGACAAGGTCTCGGTCGACGACCACGCCGCCAAGTTCAAGGGCGGCAAGTGCGAAGGCACCGTCAAGGCCTTCATCTGCAACGGCGACCAGTGCAAGGGCCCCATCGCCGTCACCGTCAAGTAACGCTTCCGCTTCTTCGAACATCCACGGAAAAGGGTGTGCGGCTCGCCGCGCACCCTTTTTTGCGTCTGTGATACCGTTGCCGCATGACGGCCGACATCGGGAAAGAGATCGCGAAGATTGCGGAGGGGGTGGAGAAGCGCTTTCAGGAGGGGCAGCGCGTGCTCTCCTTCGCCGAGTACCTGGACGTGTTCTCCAAGGACCCGGTGCGCTACTCCCGCGACGCGAGCCGCTACGTTCGCGACGCCTTCGACCACTACGGCACGCGCGCCGTGAAGTATCCGTGGGGCACCTTCACCCGCTGGAACCTCTTCGACCTTCCCTGGGAAGCCAAGGGATCGCGCGGCATGGTCGTCTCCCAGGAGCACGTCCAGGAGGAGATCTACCGGGCGCTCTCCAACTTCGTGCGCGAGGGGCGGCCCAATCGGCTGGTGCTCCTCCACGGCCCCAACGGCTCCGCCAAGAGCACGCTGGTAGGCGCCATCTTGCGCGGCCTCGAGGACTACGCCACCAAGGACGAAGGTGCACTCTACAACTTCAACTGGGTCTTTCCCTCCAACGACACGGTGAAGGGAGCCCTGGGCTTCGCCGGCCGGTCCGGCGGCCACGCGGTCTCGTCGTACGCACACCTGACCGATGATCAAATCGACGCCAAGCTCATCGTCGAGGTTCGTGACCATCCGTTGTTCTTGATTCCGGTGCGCGAGCGCAAGCGGCTCTTCGAGAACCTCGAGGTGAGCGAGCCCCTCAACGACTGGATCATGCGCGGGGAGCTCTCGCACAAGAGCCAGCAGATCTTCGAGGCGCTGCTGGCCAACTACAAGGGCTCCTACGCCGACGTGCTCCGGCACGTGCAGGTGGAGCGCTACTTCATCTCGCAGCGATACCGCGTGGGCGCGGTGACCATCGGCCCGCAGATGAGCGTCGACGCCGGGGAGCGGCAGATCACCGCCGACCGCTCGCTGGGCGCGCTCCCGGCCTCACTGCAGGCGCTCTCGCTCTACGAAGCCAAGGGCGAGCTCATCGACGCCGCCGGCGGCGTGCTCGAGTTCAGCGACTTGCTCAAGCGGCCGCTCGACGCCTTCAAGTACCTGCAGCTCAGCGTGGAGACCGGCGAGGTCTCGCTCACCCAGCAGAACGTGCAGCTCAACTGCGTGATGATGGGGAGCGCCAACGAGCTCCACCTCGACGCGTTCCGGGAGCACCCGGAGTTCCCGAGCTTTCGAGGCCGCCTGGAGCCGATTCGCACGCCCTACCTCCGGAGCTACGCTCACGAGCAGTCGATCTACGACTCGCTGGTGATCCCCCACGTTCGCCGGCACGTGGCCCCGCACGCCACCCGCACCGCCGCCATGTTCGCGGTGCTCACGCGCATGCGTAAGCCCGACAAGGAGCGCTTCTCCGGCGAGATCGCCAAGATCGTGGGCGAGCTCTCGGCGCTCGAGAAGATGGAACTCTACACCACCGGCATTCCGCCGGAGCGACTCGACCACGACGCCAAGAAGCACTTGATCGCGCACATCGAAGAGGTGTGGAACGAGAGCGACTCGTATCCGGTGTACGAGGGCCGCATCGGCGCCAGCCCCCGGGAGATGCGCGTGCTGCTCCTGGATGCCGCGCAATCGCCGGCCTACGAGTGCCTGAGCCCGCTGGCGGTGCTCGACGAGATCGAGCAGCTCTGCGAGCGCACCTCGGAGTTCGAGTGGCTGCAGCAAGAGAAGCTGCCGGGCGGCTACCACGACGTGGCGCTCTTCCAGCGCGAGCTCTTGAACAAGCTGCTCCTCACCTGGGAGTCGGAGATGTACTCCGCGAGCGGCCTGGTGGACGAGGAGCGCTACGCGGCGCTCTTCGAGCGCTACGTGCAGCACGTGAGCGTGTGGGTGAAGAAGGAGCGCATCCGCAACAAGCTCACCGGCGAGTACGAGGAGCCGGACGAGAACATGATGCGCGAGGTCGAGGGCCTGCTCGACGTGAAGGGCGACAAGGACGAGTACCGCAAGCAGATGATCAGCAACATCGCGGCCTGGGCCATCGACCACTCGGGCGAGAAGGTGGAGAGCACCGTGGTGTTCCCGGCGGCGGTGGCCAAGATGAAGGAGGCGATCTTCGCCACCCGTCGCGGCACCGTGGCCGAGGTCACGCGCGATCTCGTCATCCTGCTTCGGGAAGAGGGCCGCAGCCTCGACCCGCAGCGCAAGAAGAACGCCGAGGACGCGCTGGCCCGCCTCAAGGAGCGCTACGGCTACGCGGACTCCTCGGCGGCCGACATGGCGAGCGTGCTGCTGCGCAAGCGCTTCTCCGACCTCGTCACCAGCTGAAGGCGCGTCAACGGTAGGGGCGTGAGGCTGACTCGAGCTTGCGCCGCGCCGTCTGTACGCCGAAGGTCTGGCGATCGGAGGGCAGTACGATGGGCCCGAGGTAGAGGCTGGAGAGGATCGCTGCCAAGGCCAGCGCCAGCGGGTCTTCGTCTTCGTCGGACGCCACGACGAAGACCCGGCCCGCACGTGCCGCGAGCTGGCTCATGCCGCCCAGGCCCCCGGTGGCTTCGGCCACGCCGATGCGATGCCGATCGGCCTCCGTGGCCGGCCGCGATAGCACCCAACGCTTCCCAGGCGGCGCCACGTCCGGCGCCACCACCACGAGCGCGGCGTCGGAGTCCGCCAGGTGGTGCGTCTTGGGAACCGTGAACCCTACACGCGTTGCCATGAAGCGCGCGCCCTGGCGGTCCCAATCAGCCTCCACCATGGAAGCGTCGGGCTTCTGCGCGAACACCAGGAAGCCCGGGCCCGGGTGGTCCCAGGCGCCTCGGTACCCGCCGTGCTCGTCGAAGGCTTCTTCGTCCACCAGGAGCCATGGTACACCGACTCGGTGCTCATCGACACACACTGCCACCTCGATCCCGAGTACCTGCCGGAAGGCCCGGAGGCCGCCCTGGTGCGGGCGCACGCCGCCGGGGTCCACGGCTTCGTCGTCATCGGCGTCGGTCACTCGCTCGCCGCCGCACATCAGGCAGTGGCCCTCGCGAACAGCCGCTCCGGCGACATCGCCGCCGCGGTGGGTGTTCACCCACACGACGCCAGCACCCTCGACGACGCGGCGTACGAGACGCTGGCCGCGCTGGCGGCCGACATGAACGTGGTGGCGGTGGGGGAGACGGGCCTCGACTTTCACTACGATCACTCGCCGCGCGACGTGCAGAAGGCGGCATTTGCACGGCAAATTGCCCTGGCGCGACGCCTGCGCAAGCCCATCGTGGTGCACACGCGCACCGCTGCCGCGGAGACGCTGGAGATTCTCAAGAGCGAGGGCGCCGCCGATGTGGGCGGCATCATCCACTGCTTCAGCGAGGACCGCGCGTTCGCCAAGGAAGCCCTCGACCTCGGATTCGACCTCTCGTTTTCCGGCATCGTGACGTTCAAGAGTGCAACGGCAGTGCACGACGTGGCTGCCTGGGCACCTCTGGAGCGCATTCTCGTGGAGACCGACAGCCCCTACCTCGCACCCGTGCCTTTCCGCGGAAAGCCCTGCGAGCCTGCCTACGTCGTCCACACCGCCGCTCGCATCGCGGCGCTTCGCGGGGTCTCGCCGGAGGTGATCGCCGACGCGACCACCCGCAACGCTTGCCGCCGTTTCGGCCGCACCTTCGCGCCCCTTGGCGAAGGTCTGCCGGAGGCTTAGGATCGAAGAACCGTGAGAGTACGCCGTATACGCGCCTGGGCTCTGGGACTCTCGGTGGTCCTGCACGCCGGGCTCGCGACCGGCGTCGCCTACGTGGCGCTCCACCGGCTCGGGGCGCGAGAGGTCTCGCCGCCGCTCGAGGCCGCGCCCCAGCGGACCGCGTACGACATCGAGCTGCCGACCG
>JABFRG010000551.1 GCA_013141295.1 Polyangiaceae bacterium | reverse complement strand
GCCTGGAGGAGATCGAGCGTCGAGCGCGTCTCCTCCGCGTCGAGCCAGGCATGCGGAGCCCGGGTCCCCGGTTGACCCGCCCACAGATCCGGCCGAAGGGCCGGTGGTAGGGTGTCCGGGGCGCCCATCACCGCCGCCGATCGGTAGAGCGCGCCGAGCTCCATCGCCGCATCGTCGATGAGCGGCACCGGCGCGTCGGGATCGCTGCCGCGGGGCCCGAAGCCCTTGAAGTCCGGACGCGCGAAGATCTGGTCGTGGCGCAGCCACGCGATGGGTCGTCGCTCCGCGTCGTAGGTGTCGAGGAGCGCCGGCGACGAGGCACCGGAGATCACCGCCGCCAGCTTCCAGGCGAGGTTGTGCGCGTCGTCGATGCCGGTGTTGGCCCCGTAGCCGCCGCGATTGGGAGGCAGCGTGTGTGCAGAGTCGCCGGCCAGGAACACGCGACCCGAGGCGAAGCGGTCGGCGATGAGCGCGCTCACCTCCCAGCGGCCGGTGGTGACGATCTCCACCGATACGTCGGTGCGTCCGATGGCCTTGTGGACGAGCGCCCGGAGGGTCGCTTCGTCGTGCTCCTCGTCGTCTCGAAGGAACAGCACCCAACGCCCGTCGCCGTAGGTGGTGAGGAACGCCTCGAAGTCCGGCTGCGCGATGCTGAACTGCGAGATTCCCGAGGCGAGGTACGCCTCAAGCGGCGCCCGGAACAGGACGCTGCGCGCGGTACGCAGGTGCCCGCGGCCGGTGCGTCCGATGCCCAGCGCGGCGCGAATCGGGCTGCGGTGGCCATCGGCCGCCACCAGGTAGTCGGCGTGCACCGTGTATTCTACACCGGACCCGGGACGGAGCACAGCCGCGACCCCGGCGGCATGCTGCTCGAAGCGCACGAGCTCGGTCTCCATGCGTACGTCGGCTCCCAGCTCCCTCGCCCGCTCCCGGAGAATCGGCTCCAGCCGGTCCTGCGCGATGGCAGCGCCCGTGCACGGCGAGAACTGCCACGGTGGCGCCGCCCCTTCGTCCGGCGTCCAGGCCGGCTCTTCCTCCCATCGTCCCACGAGCGAGCTCACCTTGGCGCGCCGAAGGCGGGCCGTCGCCGGCACCTGAGGAATGCGCGCACCCAGGCCGGCGGCCCGGTAGCTCTCCATGGTGCGGGCCGTGTACCCGATGGCGCGCGGATGCGCGGAGCTGCCCGCGTGGCGCTCCACCACCAGAGCTCTCACCCCCTGCTTCGCCAGGAACACCGCGGCCGAAAGGCCCACCAAGCTTCCACCCACCACCAGCACCGATGCGCGCTCTTCGTCCATGTCGCCTCTCTTGTTGATACACTGTATCGACTGATACAGTGTATTGATCCGCGCACGCCGATTGTCAACCGCCGCCCCATGGAGCAAACACGAACGCGATGAGCGCCCGCGACAAACACCGCGACGAACCCGAGGCCACCCTGGTGTGGGAGCGCCCGGAACCGACCCGAAAGGCGGCGCCGGAACCGCTGAGCCGGGAGCGCATCGTGCGCGCGGCCATCGCCATCGCCGACGCGGAGGGACTGCCGGCGGTGTCGCTCCGCAACGTGGGCGCCGCGCTGAGCGCCGGCCCCATGCGTCTCTACGGTTACGTGGCCACCAAGGAAGAGCTCCTCGACTTGATGGTCGACGCGGTCTACGGGGAGATGGTCCCGGCGCGGACGCCTCGCGGCGACTGGCGCAAAGCGCTGCGAGCCATCGCCCATCGCATGCGGCGAACCGCCGGCGACCATCCGTGGTTCGTCGACCTCGTGGGCGGGCGCCCGCACATCGGCCCCCACGCGCTCGCACACATGGAAACCACGCTGGCGAGCCTTTCGAGCACGGCGGGGTTCGAGGAGATCGACGCCATCATGCAGGCGGTCGGCACCGTGAACGCGTACGTGCTCGGCGCGCTCCGGGCGCAGAAGACCGAGCGCCAGGCGGAGCTCGACACCGGCATGGACGAGCAGCAATGGCAGACCGCAACGTCGCCGTACATGCATCGCATGCTCGCCACCGGTCGGTATCCGCTGCTCGGACGCGTGGTGCGCGAAGCGAACCACCCTTCCCCCGACGTGGTGTTCGACCGCGGCCTCGACTGCGTGCTCGACGGGATCGCCGCGCGCTTCGTCCGTTGATCGACGCGCTCGAAGGAGAAACCGAGCTTGCGCTGGCCGACGAGGGGGCGCACCTTCGCGCGCGCAAAGTGAGGACCTCGATGACCAAGCGCTATCCCCCCGTCGCAACCGCAGACCGAAGGGCGTTCGTTCTGGGGCTCGGCTCTGCTCTGGCGCTCGGCGCATGTGGCGGTGCTGCAGCCCACCCCAAAGCGCCAGGCGAAGCCAGCGACGAAGCCGAGGTGACGCCGGGTGAGGATCTCATGCAGGAGCACGGGGTGCTTCAGCGCGTGGTCCTGATGTACGACGAGGCCGCGCGGCGCATCGAGGTCCACGAAGCGCTCGACGCCGCGGCAGTGGTCGCCGCAGCTGGGATCATCCGGCGCTTCGTCGAGGACTACCACGAGCGAACCGAAGAGCAGCACGTGTTCCCGCGGCTCGAAGCGGCCAAGCGAGAGACTGCCTTGGTGGCACTCCTGCGCCGTCAGCACCAGCGCGGGCGCGAGCTGACCGACGAAATCGTGCGCGCGGCCCAGGGCCCTGCATCGCCGCGACTGGCCGAGCTCCTGCGCGCCTTCACCCGCATGTATCGGCCCCACGCGGCCCGCGAGGACACGGTGCTCTTCCCGGCCTTCCGGAGCGTGGTGGGGGCCTCGGCCTATCGGGAGCTCGGCGAAAAGTTCGAGGACGAGGAGCACGCACGCTTCGGCGAGCACGGATACGAGAAGGTCGTGGCCGAGGTGGCCACCCTCGAAGCGCGCCTCGGCATCGGCGATCTCGCGGCCTTCACCGCGCCCTGAGCTCCTTCAGGGCTCTTTCGGCGGAGGCTCGCGCCTCCGGAGCGACGGGGCGGGCTTCGCGGCAGCCCATTCGCGAAGGGCAATCGCCGTCGCCAGGACAGCGCCCCCCTTGACCCTCCGCATCCGTTGCGCGGGGTAGATGCTGCGGTGCCCCACCATGACGTACGCGAGACCGCACACGATGGCGGCGTGCGGAAGCACGCTGCTGCCGCAGAGCTCCACCGCCATGATCGACAACGCGAGCGGCGTGTTGGAAGCAGCGCCGAACACCGCGGCCATACCCACCGCCGCTCCGAGCTCCAACGGGATGCCGAGGATGCGCGCGAGCACGTTGCCGAGGGCGGCCCCCACGAAGAAGAGCGGCGTCACCTCGCCGCCGAGAAAGCCGGCGCCGAGGGTGACGGCGGTGAACGCGAGCTTGAGCGCGAAGGCGTACACCGGATAGTGCGGATCGTCGAAGGCGCGGAGAATCATCGGCGTACCGAGCCCGAGGTAGTCGCTGGTGCCTGCGACCTTCCACATCGCCACCACCGCGAGGCCGCCCAGGAGCATGCGATACCCGAGCTGCGGCACCCGAGCCTCGGCGCGCCGCTTGATGAAGTGCGTCGCCTCGATGAACGTGGTCGCGGTGAGCGCCACCGCCGCGGCGAAGACCACCCATTTCGCGAGCAAGAGGGGGGAGAGCGCGAGCACGGGCGCGGCCGGGTAGTGCGCGTGCTCGATGCCCACCGCGCGGGTGGTCATGTCACCCACCACCGACGCCACCAGCGCGGGCACCAGCGCCTCGTACTCGACGTTCCCGAGCACCACCACCTCGAGCCCGAACACCGCGCCCGCCACCGGCGTGCCGAACACCGATCCGAACCCACCGGCCACGCCCGCCGAAAGGAGCTGGCGCCGAAGCGCCTTGGTGGCGCCGAGTCGATGCGAGATCCAATCGGCCAGGCTCGCGCCCATCTGCACCGCCGTTCCCTCGCGACCGGCGCTGCCGCCGAAGAGGTGCGTGAGCACCGTGCCCGCGAGCACCATCGGCGCCATCCGCAGGGGAATCTCCGGCCCCTCGTCGTGAAGGGTGTCGATCACCAGGTTGTTGCCACCCTTGATGGGCTTTCCGAAGCGGTCGTAGAGCCATCCCACGCCGAGGCCCGCCAGCGGCAGCGCATAAACGAGCGTCTCGTGGGCGCCGCGAAGCGCCGTGGCCCGGTCGAGGAGCCAGAGGAACAGCGCCGAGGCGAGACCACAGGCGACGCCCACGACGGAGCCGAGCGCCCCCCAACGAAGCAGCGCCGACACCCGCGTCGCCGTGGTGGAATGCGATTGCGATGGACTGGACATGGCGCTCTGGAAACCTGCGGGAGTGCGTGGTCGCCGCGGAGCTTGCACGGGCTCCTACGGCACCCCGTCGCGACGGGGCGGCATCGTAGGAGTCATTGGCGACCTCGAAGGGCCACGGTTTCGGCGGACTCCACCGCCATCGCTTGGGAACACGGATCGTCCCATCGCACGGCTGCCCCTGTCAAGAGCGCGCGACGGCGGAGGGGCCGACGATGGCGCCCGAAGCCACCCCCGTCCTCCGCCTCACAATTCGGCGAAATTCCGACCAGTTCCGGCGAACGGGTGCTCAAGCCCGGATTATTCATGGTTCCGGGGCTGCATGTCACGATGCATCGGGAAGTCTCGGGCGTACGGCGGTTCTCGACCCTGCGACGGAGCAACAGTCCGTCTCGGGTCTGCGACCCGGCGTGCGCCCGTCCTTCCCGCGCCTCGTGCCATTCGCCAACCGGCCCATGAATAATCCGGGCTAGGATGGGCGCCATGTCGATGGACAAAGACGTTACGGAGATGCGTGAGTGGTTCGCCAGCCCGCGGTTCGAGGGTCTCACCCGCCTGCACACGGCGCGCGAGGTGGTGGAGCAGCGGGGAACGCTGCACGCCGAGTACACGGTGGCGCGCGACGCCGCCGCTGCCTTTCACGCACGCCTCCGTCAGCTCTTTGCCGAAAAGAAGTGCGTCACCACCTTCGGCCCCTACTCGCCGGGCCAGGCCGTGGCCATGAAGCGCATGGGCATCGAGGCCATCTACCTGGGCGGCTGGGCCACCAGCGCCAAGGGCTCGATGCAAGAAGATCCGGGGCCCGATCTCGCCAGCTACCCGCTGAGCCAGGTGCCCAACGAGGCGGCGCCCATCGTGCGCGCGCTCCTCACCGCCGACAAGAACCAGTACTTCGCGCGTTCGCGCATGACCGAGGAGCAGCGGAAGGCCAGCACCCCGGTGGACTTCAGCCCGTTCATCATCGCCGACGCCGATACCGGCCACGGCGGCGACGCCCACGTGCGCAACCTGGTGCGACGCTTCGTGGAGGTAGGAGTTCCCGGCTACCACATCGAGGACCAGAAGCCCGGCGTCAAGAAGTGCGGGCACCAGGGCGGCAAGGTGCTCGTCTCCGAAGACGAGCAGATAAAGCGCCTCAGCGCCGCGCGCTTCCAGCTCGACATCATGCAGGTGCCGGGCATCATCGTCGCCCGCACCGACGCCGAGTCGGCCACGCTCCTCGATGGTCGCAGCGACGAGCGCGACCAGCCGTTCATCCTCGGCGCCACCAACCTCGGGGTGCCGAGCTTCAAGGTGGCGTTCCTGGCGGTGCTCCGTCGCTTCCACGCCCGGGGCATCGAAGAGCTGAGCGGGCACCAGCTCTACGCCACCAGCGAGGACGAGTACGCCGCCGCCGATCGCTGGCTCGACGAGATGGGCATGGGCAAGCTCCTCGACGAATCGGTCGCGGCCTACGAGGCCGGCGGCAAGGTCGCCGTCGACGCCACCCTCGACCGCGTATTCGAGCACATGGTCGACGTGTGGCAGGCGGAAGCCAACGTGAAGACCTACGGCGAAGCGGTGGCCGAGGTCATGCGCTTTCTCTCGAGCGAAGGCGTGGTCTTCCCCATGACCGAGGAGGAGTGGCTGGCGTTCGCTGCCCGCGCCTCGTTCTACACCATCAACGAGCGGGCCCGGAGCCTGGGCATCCACGTGGTGTGGGACTGCGAGCACGCGAAGACCCCGGATGGCTACTACCAGGTACGCGGCGGCATCGACTACGCCATCGCCAAGTCGCTCGCGGTAGCCCCCTACGCCGACATCCTGTGGATGGAGACCAAGACGGCGGACCTCCACGACGCGAAGATCTACGCCGACGCCATCCACGCCAAGTTCCCCAACCAGATGCTGGCGTACAACCTCTCGCCCTCGTTCAACTGGGACACCACCGGTCTCAGCGACGAGCAGATGCGGCGCTTTCCGGAGGAGCTGGGGAAGATGGGCTTCGTCTTCAACTTCATCACCTACGGCGGGCACCAGATCGACGGCCTGGCGGGTGAGGAGTTCGCGAGCGCGCTTCGTGAGGACGGCATGCTCGCCCTGGCGCGCTTGCAGCGGAAGTTCCGCCTCCTCGAGTCGCCCTACCGCACTCCGCAAACGTTGGTGGGCGGCCCCCGCGCCGACGCCGGGCTCATGGCTCTGGCCGGCCGCACCGCCACCACCAAGGCCATGGGCAAGGGCTCGACGCAGTTCCAGCACGTGGCGCAGACGGAGGTGCCGCCCAAGCTCCTGGAAGACTGGCTCGACCTGTGGCGCAAGCACCACGGCGTGGAGGGTAAGCTCAAGGTCGCGCTGCGTCCCCACACCTCGGGCTCGGAGCTCCTGGAGCTGGCCATCGTGAACGCCGACGGGAAGAAGGCGGCCAACGTGGTCTTCGACAAGATCCAGGACCGTCGTGGCCGCAACATCCTCTCGATTCGCGACCAGAACACCTTCGAGAGCGGCCTGCGACGCAAGCGACTGATGACCCTCGCGCAGCTGTTCTTGCTCCACCGCTACAAGATCGACTCCGTGCACTACCTGACGCCCACCGAGGACAACCAGCGGCAGACCGCGGGTATGAAGGCGCGGGGGCTCTTCGGCGCGGTGAACGACGAGGTGGGGCAGATCATCGTGGCCGACGTGAACAAGGAACGGGTCAAGCAGCTCATCGAGCCCGACCGCGCGGCGCTCGGCGCGCTCATCGCGCAGACCTGACGAGCCCACACTCTCCCTCAGTATCCTCCAAAAGTTCTGCCTCTGCGGCCGGATGCGCTCACCGAGCGCGCCGCGCCGCCGTTCGCCTTTGGAGATGCCACCCCGCTGCGAAGTCGAAGCCATTGATTCGGGCAGTTCCGTGGAGATCGTCCTCCGCGGAGCGGCAGACGTCGCGGGCGCTTCTGCGCTCCAGGCGCGACTGCGCGAGGTGCTGCCCAAGGACAAGGACTTCACCTTGCGCCTGGACGAGCTGACGCGCGTCGACGGCGCCGGGCTCCAGCTCATGGTGGCGGTGAAGGCATCGGTTGCCGGGTCCGGAAGGACTTGCAGGGTCGTAGTGGGAGAGGGGGCCGCCCTTCGCGCGGTCGAAGCCGCAGGGGCGCAGGCCCTGCTCGAGGGAGATAGGTCATGTCAAAAGTAGCGCTGGTGGTCGACGACTCGATGGTGATTCGCAAGATGGTGACGATGGCTCTCAAAGCCATGTCGTTCGAGGTGCTCGACGCACCGGACGGACGCCGGGCCCTCGAGGTCGCCAAGGGCCAGAACCTCGCCCTGGTCATCACCGACCTCAACATGCCGGTCATGACCGGCCTCGAGTTCATCCACGAGTTCCGGGCCGACGCCGACCACAAGTTCACGCCCATCCTCTTTCTCACCACCGAGACCGACGAAGCCATGCGCAACGAAGCGCGGAGCGCCGGCGCCACCGCGTGGATCGTGAAGCCCTTCCACCCGGACAAGCTCATCGCGGTCATTCAGAAGCTCGGTATCTGAGCCATGGGCGAGATCCACATCGACCTGGACGGCCTCCTCGACACGTTCTTCGAGGAAGCCGAAGAGCACCTCAACACGTTCGAGACCGGCCTCCTGGAGCTGGAGGCGACGCCCGAGGACCACGAGGTCATCGGGCGCATCTTCCGCGCGGCCCACTCCATCAAGGGTGCCAGCGGGACCTTCGGCCTCGGCGATATCACCAGCTTCACCCACGCCCTCGAGACGGTCCTCGACCGCCTACGGGCGCGTGAGATCGCCTACTCGGCCGACGTCGCACGGGCGCTCCTGGCCTCGGTCGACGTGCTGCGTGGTCTGGTCCGCGCCGCACGCGAAGGCGCGACCGCGCCCCCGGAAGCCGTGCCTGTACGTGCGCTCCTGGAGCAGTTCTACCGCACCGCCGCCGCCCCGAAGGGCGAAACGGTCGCGCAGCCGGCCATCTCGCTCCAGGTCGGTCGCAAGGTCCGCGTCCGCTTCGCGCCGAAGCCCGACTTCATGTGCCGTGGCATGGACCCGCTCGCCATCCTGCGCGACGTGGCCGACTGCGGCGAAGTGGAATCGCGCACGGTGGACGCCAGCGCGGTCCCGAGTCTCGACGACCTCGACCCCGAGTCCTTTTACCTCTCGTTCGTACTGGTCATGCGCACCGAGCGCACCGACGCCGAGATCGCGGAGGCCTTCGCGTTCGTCGACGACCTCTGCACGTTCGCCATCGAGGCCGAGAACGACGAAGCACCACAGGAGCTGATCGAACCCGATGCTCCCGTCGTAGGCGCCGCGGCCGGAGACGCCCGGAGCGCTCCGACCACGTTCCCCAAGGACGGCGCTTCCCCGCCCAAGGACGCGAAGACCCCCGCCGCGGCGTCGACCATTCGCGTCGCCACCGAGAAGGTCGACAAGCTCCTCGACCTGGTAAGCGAGATCGTCATCGCGCAGGCGATGATCGTGGACGCCACGCGCGCCCCCGGCCCCGACGCCGAGACGCGCCTCAACGACGCCCTCCAGGCCCTCGACCGCCACACCCGCGAGCTCCAGGAACGCGTCATGTCGATCCGCATGGTGCCACTCGCGAGCGTCTTCGGGCGCCTCCCGCGCATGGTACGCGACCTCGCCGGCACCATCGGCAAGAAGGTGCAGTTGGTGGTCGAAGGCGAAGGCACCGAGATCGACAAGAGCATGGTGGAGCAGCTGGCCGACCCCCTCACCCACCTGGTGCGCAACGCCATCGACCATGGCCTCGAGTTCCCCGAGCAACGCGCGGAACAGGGCAAACCCGCCGAAGGCACGGTAAGAATCCGCGCCTTCCACCAGGGCGGCAACGTCGTCATCGAAGTGGGCGACGACGGCAAGGGCCTCGACAGCAAGCAGATTCGCGCCAAAGCGGAGCGACTCGGTCTGGTGTCGCCGGACGAGGTGCTCACCGACGAGCAGATTCACGAGTTCATCTTCCACGCCGGATTCTCCACCGCGGCCAAGGTCAGCGACGTCAGCGGCCGCGGCGTGGGCATGGATGTGGTGAAGCGGAACGTCGAAGCGCTGAAAGGCTCCTTGTCGCTCTCCACCGAGATGGGCCACGGAACGCAGGTTCGACTGCGTCTCCCGCTCACCCTCGCCATCGTCGACGGCCTGGCCGTGCGCGTCGGCGCGCAGACCTTCGTGGTTCCGCTCCTCTCGGTGCTGGAATCGTTCCGCCCCACGCCTTCCCAGGTTCGCGCGGTGCTGGGCGCCTCCGAGGTCATCGACATTCGCGGCACCTCGGTTCCGGTGATTCGCCTGCACGAGCTCCTCGACGAGCCCAATGCCGAGCGAGACCCGTCACGAGCGCTCCTGTGCATCGTCGAGGCGAACGGGACCAGCCTGGCCCTCTTGGTGGACGACGTCATCGGTCAAGCCCAGTTCGTGGTCAAGAGTTTGGAAGTCAACTATCGCAAGGTGCCCTCCCTCATGGGGGCCACAATTCTCGGAGATGGACGGGTAGCCATGATCATCGACGTACAATCCCTGGCCCGCACCGACCATCGGTCCCGCGCCCTGGCAACGGACTCCGAAGTACTGATTCCCGTATCGGAGGTCGCATGAACACCGCACGCGCCGTCAGCCCGTCACCGGGGACGATCAACGAACGCAATCAGTACTTGAGCTTCGCGCTGGGCGATGACGAGTATGCC
>JABFRG010001127.1 GCA_013141295.1 Polyangiaceae bacterium | reverse complement strand
GCGCCGGGCTCACGCGAAACAGCACGCGAAGCACGCCACCGAGACGCCCCTCGCCTGCCGCGCGCCGCTTGAGCGCTGCGTCGAGCTCCTCCTCCATTCGCTGACGCGTCGGGCGGTCGAGCGAGTCGGCTCGGGCGAGCGTCGTCGGGCCGCTCGAGGCCGTCTTCGAGGTCCGTGGCAGGGGGAGCACCGAAGGCCTCATCGACTCCCACCATAGAGGGCCGCACGCGAATGTGCACGTGCGAACGTGAGCGAGTTGACGATGGCTCGGGTGGTTACGCGATTCGGCGCAGCGCGTTCGCGCACTTGCGCGCGCCGAATCTTTTTCGTCAGCTCGGACTTGAAGAAACGCGTGAGAATGCGATCCTGAGCGGTTCGCCGTCGACGTCGATCTCCGCGACCTCGGCTCTTGCCCCGTCGACTCCCGCATGGAAGGCGGAGACCAGTGCCTCGCTCTGCAGGTCGGCCACGTTGGCCGCGACCACCCGTGCGATGCGCTCACTGCCGCCGAGCCAGAGCTCGATGCGATCGACGAAGTCGAGGCCTGCGTCTTTGCGTGCAGCCTGCACGCGACTCAGGACCTCCCGGAAGAGGCCCCGGTCCTTGAGATCGTCGGTCAGCGTGGTGTCGAGGACGATGACGCCGTCGCGACCGCCCGCGGCGGCGAAGCCGGGCTTGGTCTCGAGCCCCAGCTCGACGTCGTCGAGGGTGAGCTCGACGCCGGCGCGGGTAGCGGCGCCCTTGGTGAGCAGCTCGAGCACCAAGGCGTCGGCCTCGTCTTGCTTCATGGCGCCCATGAGCTTCTTGAGCTCCTGGGCTTCCTTGCCGAGCCCGCGCTGACCGAGGGTGCGGAAGTTCGGCTTGGGCCGGTAGCTCACGTGGGTGGCGTCCTTCACGAAGTCGATGCCCAGCTCGGGGACGTTGAGCTCCTCCTTGATGAGCGCGGCGTAGCCGTCGATGATCGGCACGTCGGCCGGCTTGGGCACGATGATGGTGGCCTTGCCGAGCGGCTGGCGGACCCGCATCTTGGCGGCGGTGCGCACCTGGAGCCCCAGGCTCACGAAGGCCCGTACGGTCTTCATGGCGCGGGAAAGCTCGGCGTCGACGGCGCCGATCTCGCTCGCCTCGGGCCAGCGCGAGAGGTGCACCGACGCCTCGCCCAGACCGTGCTTGGCCACCAGGTTCTTGTACATCCCCTCGGCCGCGAACGGCGTGAACGGCGCGAACAGCTGGGAGGCCACCACCAGGCTCCGGTAGAGGGTGGCGTAGGCGGCCGTCTTGTCGGCATCGGTGCCGCTGCGCCAGAAGCGATCGCGGCTCCGGCGCACGTACCAGTTGGAGAGCGAGTCCACGAGCTCCGCCAAGTGCACGGTGGCGGTGTAGACGTCGAACGCCTCGAGCGCCGCCGTGACGTCGCGGGTAGCCATGGCCAGCTCCGAGAGCATCCAGCGATCGAGCTCCGGAAGGGCCGCGGCGGGCGGCGCCGGCGCTGCCGGATCGAACCCGTCGATGTTGGCGTAGATGGTGAAGAACGAATAGACGTTCCGCAGCTTGATGAGCGTCTCCTTCTGGAAGGCGCGCACGTTCCCGAGGGAGTTTCGGGTGGCGTTCCAGGGAGGGCTGGCGGCGAAGAAGAACCAGCGGAAGGCGTCGGCGCCGGGCGCCGGGGTGTGGTCGTCGCACACGCGAACCCGCTCCGCATCGGGAAGCTTGAAGGGCACGTCCACCGGCTTCACGTCGCGCGCCGAGGCGAGCGAGAGGCCGAGCGCTTCGCGGTCCTCCGGCGCCACCACCGCCACGCGGCGCGGCAGCTTCTTGCCGGCCTTGATGACCACTTCACGCGCCACGTCGAGGCGGTCCGGGCGCCGCAGGTTGATGCGCGCGCCGTCCTGGAGATCGAGGCCCTCGATGTCCTCCTTGGCGATGAACACGACGCCCGGCGCGGGTTCCACGGCGTCGCCGCGATCCCACACCGCGAAGTCCATGCGAACGGCGTCGTAGATGACGTCCGGCGTGACGTAGTTGCCCTTGGACTTGCTCTCCTTCTTGCCGTCCTTGTCGGTGATGTGACCGAGCACGATGCAGGTCTTGAAGGGGTGCGGCGGCGAGACCGAGAGGCCGAAGCGCTTCTGCGTGTCGCCGTCGAAGAGCAGCGTCGAGACCATGAGCAGCGAGTAGAACCAGCCGCGCGTCTGATCGATGGCTTCCGAGATGAAGTCCGCCGGAAAGTTCCGGCGGAAGCGATCCTGCGAGCCTTCGGCGTGGGGAAAGCCCCACTGCGCGAAGGGCATGCAGCCGGAGTCGAACCAGCAGTCGATGACGTCGGGCACGCGGCGGTAGGTGCCCTCTTCGCCAGGGTTCTGCCAGGTGACCTCGTCGACCCACGGCTTGTGGACCACCAGGTGCTCGGAGAGCGTCGGGTCCTTCTCTTTCGCAGCCTTGAAGTGATCGAAGGCCGCGGGGTTCTTGGCGAGGATCTCGTCGACCGACGCGGGCGTCTCGATCTTGCCGCTGACGTCGTTCTGCCAGATGTTGAGCGGCGTGCCCCAGTAGCGCTCGCGGGAGAGCGCCCAGTCGACGTTGTTCTTCAAGAAGTCGCCGAAGCGCCCGTCCTTGATGTGCTCGGGCTTCCAGTCGATCTTCTGGTTCTGCGCGATGGCCTCGTCGATGCGCTGGGTGGTGCGGATGTACCAGGCGGGCCGTGCGTACTGGATGAGCGGATCGGAGTCGGCGCGCCAGCAGAACGGGTAGTCGTGGCGGTAGGTCTCGGTGAAGAAGAGGAGCTCGCGCTTCTTCAGCTCCGCGAGGATGTCCTTGTCGGTGTCCTTCACCCATCGGCCTGCGTAGGCGGTGAGCTCCGGGATGAACGTGCCGTCCGGGTTCACCGCGCAATAGAGCGGCAGGTCGGGCGTCTTCGCCATGAGCTTGCGGTGCGCCGAATGGTCGTCCTCGCCGAAGGCCGGCGCCACATGGACGATGCCCGTGCCGGCGTCGAGGGTGACGAAGTCGGCGGGGATGACGCGCCACACGGCGTCGTGCCGCTCCTTCTCGTACAGATCGAAGGGCGGCGTGTAGCGCTTGCCCACCAGGTCCGCGCCGGAGAGCCGGTGCAGCACCGTGAGCTCTTCACCGAACTTCTTGGCGAGCCCTTCGCGGAGCCCCTCGGCGATGATGAAGCGCTTCCCCTTCCCTTCCACCAGCACGTACGGGAACGACACGTTCACCGCGGCGTACATGTTGGAGGGCAAGGTCCAGGGAGTGGTCGTCCACACCAGCAGCGAGGCGCCCTTCAGGATGTCGGTCTCGCCTTCCAAGGGAAACAGCACGTAGGCGCTGGGATCGTCGACCTGCTTGTAGCCCTGGCCCACCTCGGCGCTGGAGAGCGCGGTGCCGCCCTGGGCCCACCACCAGACCACCTTGTGGCCCTGGTACAGGAGCCCGCGCTTGTAGAGCTCGGAGAGGGCCCACCACACGCTCTCCACGTAGCTCTTGTGGAACGTGACGTAGGCGTCGTCGGTGTCGACCCAGAACGCGATGCGGGAAGTGAGCTTCTCCCACTCGTCGGTGTAGCGGAACACCGAGTCGATGCAGCGGCGCACGAAGGGCTCCACGCCGTAGGCCTCGATGGCCGCCTTGCCGTGGATGTGCAGCTCTTTCTCGACCTCGACCTCCACCGGCAGCCCATGCGTGTCCCAGCCGGCCTTGCGGTCGACGAGCGCGCCCCGCATGGTCTGGAAGCGCGGGAAGATGTCCTTCGACACGCGGGTGAGCACGTGCCCGTTGTGGGGCATGCCGTTGGCGGTGGGCGGGCCCTCGTAGAACACGAAGGGCTTGGCGCTGGTGTTCGCGCGGTTCTTCTCCACGCTCTTCTCAAAGATCTTCTGTTCCTTCCAGAACGCGAGAATCTCCGTTTCTTCCTTGGGGAAGTCGAGGGTGGCGGGAACTTTGTCGAAGCGCGGCACGGTCATGCGGTGCTTCTTACCACGACAGAGAGGCCTCGGGCTTAGGCTTCAGGCGCGAGCCCGAGCCCGAGCCCGAGCCCGAGCCGAATTCTGCGCTGCTCGGCGCTGCGAGGCCCCCCGCGTGGAGCGCAGAGCACCGACCTCGCGGCCCCCTAGAACATCCGCAGCACGCGGCTAGAGCCCGAGGCCTCTCCTCCTCAGGGCTGCGCGAGGAGCGCGTCGAGGCTGAAGAGACCGCCGGAGATGGTGGCCACCTTGGGGCCGCGCGCGGACGCCGTGACGGGCTTGAAGCCGGCTGCCTGGAAGCGCTCACGGGAGACCCAGAAGCTCGACGAGGTGTCGGCGGTGACGTCCATGGCCACCTCGAGATCGTCGGCGGGCACGAGCGCGAGGAGCGGATACGCCGCGGCGTGCTCCGGGTACAGGTCGATGCCGGAGAGGCCCTTCGCCGCGTTGTAGAGATCGTCGAAGAGGCGGGTGGCCGCTTGCGAGCGCTCCTGGCTCAGCGAGGTCATGATGGCCTTGTCGTACATGGCGCTCTCGCCGCCATCGATGGTGAATCGAATGCCCACCGGGTTCGCGACGTACCGCTTTCCGGCCAGGGCCTCGGGGATGAGCGACTGCTCGGTCGTGGCGAGCATGCCGATGGTGCGCGCGTCGTTCACGAACACCTTGGTCATGCCGTCGATGGTGCCCGCCCACTTGGCGGCGGAGACGCTGGCCTCCGGGCGCACCACGGTCTCGCCGCGCTTCACCGCCACCGCCGCCACGTACGCGGTGAGGGCGCGCTTGTAGGCGTCCGCGTCCTTGGAGGCGATGCTGGCGAGGGCGGTGTTGTCGAGGCGGTAGTCGAGGGCGAAGGAGACGTTGGGGCCATTGGCGGCGTCGAGGTTGTGGATGCCTACGCTCTGCAGGGTGAGGCGAAGCTCGGCCGCACTCTGGAGGAGCGCCTTGTGCTGATCGGGCAGCGGAAGCGCGCCCACCAGGGCCTTGAATCCCGAGAGGCCGCGGGCCTTGGCGTCGACCATGGAGATCTTGCTGCCGTCGATTTCGACCACCAGCCGGGCGGGATCGAGGAGCGCCACGTTGCACTTCTCGTCCCAGGTGCGCCGCTCGCTGCCGCCGCGACCGTCCTGCACCTCTTGCACCGGGCACTCCTTCCAGAGCGCGCGTTCCATGGCGTTGCCGAACTTGTCGAGGGGCGCGAAGGCCTGGGTGCCAGCCAGCGTCGCGATGAGCGCGTCGGCGTTGTCGAGCAGGATGTCGTCATCCATGTGCGAGTCGCCGACGACCGTCTGGATGAACAGGTTCGCCTCGCCGCGGGCCTTGTCGGGCGACTTGGCGTCGAGCGTGAGCGCCGAGATGCCGGTGCGCTTGAAGCCGTGGTCCATCTGGAACCAGCCGCTGCGCTTCTGCAGGGTGTCGAAGAGCACAACCTGGGTCGCGTCCGGGGTCTGCACCACGAACTCGCCCTGCTTCTCCACCACGTAGCGGTGGAAGATGTCGAGGCCGAAGAGCGCGGCGCCGAAGTCGCGGGTCGAGGTGCTGGTGGACCGCAGGAGATCGAAGTCCACCGTCACTGCCGGCGAGGCCACGTCGAGGTCGCGGTTGTAGAGCGCCTGCGCGTAGCGCACGTCGGCCTTGAGCGCCTGCTCGAGAGCCTTGCCCACCTCCACGCGATCGCCGCGGTCCAGGTGAAAGCGCATGCGCGAGACGGTGACGCGCCCGGAGCCACTGGACCCGGAGGCCTGCAGCTTGGACTGGAAGGTGGCGTTGAGGCGCTTGACCATGGCCTTCTCGACCAGGGTCTGGAGGTCGACCTCGACCGGGCCGACCTTCAGCTTCTTGAGGCACGCTTCGCCGTCGTCGCAGATGCCGTTGACGCCCCAGCCATCGCGAATCCCAGCGCTCCACGAGGAGACCTGGGCTTCTTCGATGCCCACTTCGATCACCACCTCGTCGCCTTCGAGCCGGAGCATCTGCACGTCGAGCTGTCCGCCGAGGACGCCGGCGATGCCCGCGGAGGCGACGATGCTGTAGCCGAGTCCCGGCGCCGGGCTGGCCACCAGCACCGGCACACCGATGCCGAAGTTGCCACCGAGGTGACCGAGACCGCGCAGGCCCAGCATCTCGCCGGGCTTCATCTTGCGCACGTCGTCGAGCGACTGCGGGAACACGAAGCCGCGGGTGGCCTTGGCCGCCGCGGCCGGGGTCTTGATCACAGCGGAGAGGCCGCCCGAGTCGGAAGCCAGGATGACCCGCGAGCCGAGCTTGGCGTCGGCGTTGAAGCCCACCGACACGGTGGCGGCGCCGGCGCCGAGGCCGCCCGCCGGGTAGTTCCACTGATGGCCCACCGCCACGCCGACGTCGAACGTGCTCTCTACGTAGTACTTGTCGCTGGTGGTCTGCAGGTGGTTCAGGCGAACCTTGTTCACCGCGGTGGCGAGCTCGCTCTCGCCGTACTTGCTGGCGAGGCCGGTGACGATCTTGTCGATACCGCGGACCTTGCCGCCGTCCGGCACCACCGCGTTCACCTCGTCGGTGGCGCCGAACACCACTGGCGCGCCGAAGGTGACGCCGGTCCCACCGGTGCTCAGGGCGTCGTTCAGCTTGCTGGTGGCGAAGCCGGCGCCGACGCGCGCCAGGTTGTCGGTCTTGATCTTCTTGAGATCGGCGAAGCGCGACGTGAGCTTGGCCAGCGTGCTGTCGTCGCTGGACTCCGCGGCGTCGTCCGACGAGCAGCCGACCGCGACGGTTCCCACGGCCACGGCGAAGATGAGAGCAAACGAGGTGCGCATAGCGAGCTCCAATGCAGAAGTCGGACCATTCCACGTTCCCCCGTCGTGCCGTCGAGAAACGGCGCAATCGAGGGTGTCGTAGGTAAGTATGGGTGTCGCACGCCGGAGTGCAAACATCAAGTGGCCTGGTACGCCAGACCGCGGCGGCGAGAGCGCCTGTGCTCTCGAGAGCGCACCACACAATGTGGACAAAAAGACGACGGGCCCCTGGCCGAAGCCGGGACCCGTGCGCGTTTCCGTAGCGAAGGAGGCGCGAGCCTCAGGCCGCGGACGTGGAGGCAGCGAGCTTGGCGCGCACCAGCTCGAAGGACTTCTCGAGGGTGCTGATCTCTTGCAGCTCCGCGTCGGCGATCTTGATCTTGTACTGCCGTTCGATGGCAGCCACGATCTCGACGCCCATCATGGAGTCGATGCCGAGATCCTTGAAGTGAGTGGTATCGGGGACCGTTTCGATCTCCGCGATCTCGGCAATGAGGGCCCGAAGCTCTTCCTTCAAGTTCGTGTTCGACATGGCCTTAGCTCTGCACCTTGAAGCGCTTCTCGACGGCTTCGATGAGGTCGCGGACGGTGGTGAGACCGGCGAGGGATTCGTCCGGAATCTGGATCTTCAGCTGGCGTTCGAGGGACCCGATGATCTCGAGCATACCCAGGGAGTCGATCCCCAGCTCGGTGATCTTCGTGTTCTCTTCGATACTCGCGAACTCCTTCTCCACAATCTCGGTCGCAGTGGTTCGGAACATCTGCAGGAGCTCAGCGCGATTCGGTGACGACATGTGTCCTATCCTTCTTGCCTTTGGACGTCCGCTTTACCCGGACTCGTCGATTCCGCAAGCCTTTTGATCAGGTTGCGGCTTCGGTGGTGCCTTTGTTTCGCATCTTGGCGAAGGCCCCTTGGACGAACATGTCCTTGGCCTTCCGGCGCTGGGGCTTGCCGCTGGAGGTGCGCGGGAGCGCGCCCTGAGGAACCAGCTCGATGTGATGCACGTTGAGGGCAAACTGCTCGTTCACCAGCTGGGTGATCTCTTCGATGAGGCCGGCGGCGTCGCTCTGGAAGGCCTCGGCGCAGATGACCAGCTGCTCCTCGTCGTTCACCGAGAGGCCGAAGGCCACCACGTTGCCGCGACGAATCCGCGGCAGCTCGCTCACCGCCCACTCGATGTCGCCGGGGTAGAAGTTGCGACCGCGGATGATGATCAGGTCCTTCGATCTGCCGCAGATGAAGACCTCGCCGTCCACCAGGTATCCGAGATCGCCGGTGTGGAGCCAGCCGTCCTTGAAGCTCTCGGCGGTCTTCTCCGGATCCTGGAAATAGCCGTTGCACATGCTGGGACCGCGGAAGAGGATCTCGCCGATCTGCCGGTCCGGGAGCGGCTCGAAGGAGCCGGGCTTGACCACCCGCATCTCGTGATGCGGAAAGGCGCGACCGCAGTTCACCAGCTCCTGCGAGCCCTCGGAGCCGGGCGCTGCAGCCTTCGCCTCCCCTGCCTCCAGCGACTTCTGCACCACCACGTCGGTGCGGAGACCGCGTGCCTTCTCGCCCATGCCCCGGCGATCGCCGAAGGAGATGGCGAGGGTGGCTTCGGCCATGCCGTACGACGGCAAGAAGGCCTCCGGGCGGAACCCGGTGGGCGCCAAGCGATCGGCGAACTCCCGCAGCGTGCGGGCCTGGATCGGCTCGGCGCCGCAGCCGGCGTGGCGCACGCACGAGAGGTCGAGCTCCGCCACGTCGCGATCCTTCACCCGCTTGGTCACCAGCGCGTACGCGAAGTTCGGGGCGTAGGTGATGGTGCCGCGGTGCCGCGAGAGGGCCTCCAGCCACACCCGCGGCGCGCGCACGAAGTTGGCGGTGGGGATGAACACCACCTGGATGTCGGTGAACACCGGGCCGATGAGGAAGCCGATGAGCCCCATGTCGTGGAAGAGCGGGAGCCAGCTCACGCCCACGTCGGTGTCGTCGCGGCCGAGCCCCTGCTGGATGAAGCACTGGGAGTTCCAGGCGAGGTTGCCGTGGGTGACGGCCACGCCCTTGGGCTTCGAGGTGCTGCCGGACGTGAACTGCAGGAACCCGAGATCGCCCGGCTCCACCTTCACGTCGACGCGCTCGTGCGGCTGGTCGGCGAACGACGAAGCGACGACGATCTCCCGCAGCACCGAGGCGCGCGCCTTCACCGGCTCCACGTAGGGCGCCGTGGTCTCGGTGGTGACGAGGAGCTGGGCGCCGGCCGCGCTGACGATGTGCGAGACCGTATCGTGGTAGCCCTCGACGTTCTTGAACGAGAGCTGCGGATAGATGGGCACCGGCACCAGGCCGCTGATGGCCGCACCGAGGAAGGTGAGGACGAACTCGTCGCCGTCGGGAATCACCAGCGCGACCCGGTCGCCCTTCTTGGCGCCGCGCGCGTAGAGGGCCGCGCCTCGCCGCTCGGCTTCCTTCAGGATGTCCGGGTACGACATGTACCGTTCGCTGGCATCGGACCGCACGAACGTGAACCCGCGGTGCGCGCGCTTGGCGCGCTCCCGAAGAGCATCGGCGAGGGTCGGAGGAACGAGGGTGGGGTCGACGTACATGGGAGGCTCTCGGTGGAGACCATCGGAAGGGTCGATGGGACTCGGATAGCGGGCGCATTACCGAGAAGCCGGGGTCGTGGCAAGACCTTCGGAGCGGGCCCGACGACCGCGTCCGTATGCTCATTCAACCACCTCGCGTGCGCGTAGCCGGTGTGGCGCGCGTACGGGTTTTCGCGGTTCATTTTGTCAGTCTTCGAATTGCGAAGGGAGGGGTCGCAAAGCTATAAGCCCGCTTAACTTGAGCACGCGGGTCTACATCACGGGCGTGGGAGTGGTCAGCTCCCTGGGTCTCGGCAAGGAAGAGTTCTACCGCTCGGTGGCCACCGGCCAGAGCGGCATCTCTCCGGTGTCGTCCTTCGACGCGACCAACCTCGGTCGCCTCTACGCGGGCGAGGTGAAGCAGTTCCGGGCCCGGGATCACCTGACGGCCGTGGAGTCTCGCCGCATGGGCCGCTGCTCGGCCATGGCCCTGGCGGCGGCGCGCATGGCGGTGGGCGACGCCGGCATCGACGCCTCGCACCTCAAGGGTCCCCGGGCGGCGGTGGTGCTCGGTACCACCATGGGCGAGGCCGACATCCTGGAAGATCTGGAAGGCGCCTGGATTCAAAAGGGCC
>JABFRG010000129.1 GCA_013141295.1 Polyangiaceae bacterium | reverse complement strand
GGCTTCTTGGTCTTGGTGGTCTTGCTCTTCGCGGTCTTCTTCTGCGCCATGATCGTGATTCCCCTTTTCAAGTCTGATCGCACGAGGCGACTTCGCCGGCAGCGCCGACCGTTGCGGATTCCGAGTCCCCCTGCACCAGGCGAGGAACGCTGATGATGAACGAGATGCGATCGGCGCGTTTGCTCATGCCGGTCACCAGCGCGGCGTGCGCGCCGCGGGCCAGGTTGGGTGTGGCCTCGATGAGCTCGGGGCCGATCTCCGCGATGTCGAACACCGCGTCCACCACCAGCCCGGTGGGGGTGCCGTCGACCTCGATGACCACGATGACGGTGCGGTCGGTGTACACCGTCTCGGCCAGGCCGAAGCGCGCGCGCACGTCGAGCAGCGGAATGACCTTGCCGCGGAGGTTGATGACGCCGCGCACGTGCCGCGCCACGTCCGGCACCGCGAAGATCTTCTGCAGCCGCACGATCTCGGTCACGTGGGTGACCGGAATGGCGTACTCCTCGGCCCCCACCGCGAACGTGAGGAACGTGTTCTCGATGTTGTCGTCGTCGTCGAAATCCTGATCGTCGAGGTCGGTGTAGGCCACGGTGCTCGCCCCTCCAGATGCTTCCGGTTCATCCCGCGCGCCCCCTCGCGCAATACGCATGGGGGTCGGGTACACCCTTCGAGTACGGTCGGCGGCCCGGCGCCTTGAGCCTCGTTTGCGCGGCCGGCAATTTCTGCACCTCAGCCGTTTGGACTTTGTCGTATCATTCCCAATGGTTGTGCCACTATCGGAAGAACCTCAGCGGCCCCCCTCGCGCACGGAGCTTGCGCAAACGCCCAAGGTGCCTTCAATTAACCGCGCGTGCCCTCTTATGTCCTTCGGCTGATGGTGGCGTTGTCCGCCGCGCTTTGCGCGTGGCTGGGCACCTCTGCGGCCCGAGCCGAGAGCCGCGACGGCAGCCACGACCTGGCGGTCCGCTGCGACGCGCGGGGCGCCACTACGTTCTCCCGCGCGGCGGTGGCGCCCGCCGCCTCCGTTGCCGTTCCCACGCCGCCGCCGGCGCAGATCGACGACGAGGGAACGCTGGCCGCCCAGTGCGACGCGCGAGCCGCCAGCTCGGTGGCCCCGGAGCCGGTACGCACGCTGCCCGCCGACGAGGGCATCGAAGAGGGCCGGGCTCCCATGCCCGTTGCCGAGCACGCCCACGGCGCGCCGAACGAGAATCAAAGCCGCGGTGAAGACGCTCTTCCGCTGGTGGTGGTGCAGGTGCCCCCCTCTTGCGTGAGCGACATGCTCCAGCAGCCGCCGGTCGATGCATCGACCCCGCGTGGCGTTCGCTGGCGCGTGGAACGCCCGCCCCGCCAGTAAGCCTGCACGAAGGGTGTGTGCGCGTCCGTAAGCGGTCGTCGAGAGCGACGGCGCGGAGACGCAACGCCACCGTTCGTGCGCGCCGACCATTTTCGCGCTGTCCGGCTCCTCCCGAGCCGCGGCAACGCTTCCCGCGTCTCTTAGTAAGGAAAATCAACACATCATGGCGAAAGAACACAAAGCGTCCGCCACCGACGAGAAGCCGGTGCCGACGGACAAGCAGTACGACGGCGGCGGTGGCATGAACACCGGCGTCGCGATCGTCGGGTTCCTCCTCTGCTTCCTCGCCGGCGGCCTCCTCATGTGGGGCTACGACCGGAACCAGATGAAGAAGGAAGGCATCTCCGCCGATAGCACCGTGGCCTGGAGCGACGACGAGTCGCCCATCCCGGTGAACAGCAAGGACCCGGTCTGGGGCAGCCGTACGGCCCCCGTCACCGTCGTCCTCTTCTCCGACTTCCAGTGCCCGTTCTGCTCCCGCGTCGAGACCACCATCGACCAGGTGAAGACCACCTACGGTCCGGACAAGGTCCGCATCGTGTGGAAGAACGAGCCGCTCCCGTTCCACCAGAACGCCAAGCCGGCCGCCGAAGCCGCCCAGGGCGTCATGGACATGAAG
Source organism: Polyangiaceae bacterium (assembly GCA_013141295.1). Taxonomy (GTDB): domain Bacteria; phylum Myxococcota_A; class Polyangia; order Polyangiales; family Polyangiaceae; genus JABFRG01. The sequence goes on along the minus strand of JABFRG010000129.1, from coordinate 7,979 downwards.
GGCTCCGAAGCCTTCTGGAAGTTCCACGACACCGCCTTCAAGAACCAGCAGTCGCTCAACGAAGAGAGCTACACCAAGTGGGCGCAGGCCGCCGGCGTCACCGACGTGGCCAAGTTCAAGGCCGGCCTCGCTTCGCACAAGTGGGGCGACAAGGTCGAGAAGGACCACGCCATCGCCAAGCAAGTGGGCGTCAACGGCACCCCCGCTTCCTTCGTGAACGGCATCAGCCTCTCCGGCGCGCAGCCCTTCGACAAGTTCAAGGAGGTCATCGACAAGGAGCTCGAGAAGGCGCAAGCCAAGCTCAAGACCGGTACCGCCAAGGACCGCATCTACGTCGAGATGACCAAGGAGAACCGCAAGAACGCCAAGCCCCCGGCAGACGACGAGGACGGCGACGACAAGGAAGACACCAAGAGCGTGTTCAAGGTGCCGGTTGGCGACAGCCCGGTGCTCGGCAACCCCAACGCCCTCGTGACCATCATCGAGTTCTCCGACTTCCAGTGCCCCTACTGCAAGCGCGTCGAGCCCACCCTCAAGCAGATCCGCGACACCTACGGTGACAAGGTCCGCATCGTGTGGAAGAACGAGCCGCTCCCGTTCCACCCCCGCGCCACCCCGGCCGCGAACCTCACCCTCGAAGCGCGCGCCCAGAAGGGCGTGACCGGCTTCTGGGCCGCCCACGACAAGCTCTTCGACCTCCAGCCCAAGCTGGAAGACGCCGACCTCGAAGGCGCCGCCAAGGACCTCGGCCTCAACGTCGACAAGGTCAAGGCTGCCATCAAGGACAACAAGTACAAGAAGGACATCGACGCCGACCAGGACCTGGCCGACGACATGCAGGCCAGCGGTACCCCGCACTTCTTCGTCAACGGCCGTCGTCTCGTGGGCGCCCAGCCCTTCGAGAAGTTCAAGCCGATCATCGACGAAGAGATCACCAAGGCCAGCGCGCTGCTCGCCAAGGGCGTGGCTCCGGCCAAGCTGTACGAAGAGCTCATCAAGGAGGGCAAGGGCGCACCCGAGCCCGAGAAGAAGACCTTCGACATGAACAACAAGGACGTGAAGGCCGCCCCGTTCAAGGGCAACGCCAACGCCAAGGTCACCATCGTCGAGTTCTCCGACTTCCAGTGCCCCTTCTGCTCGCGCGTCGAGCCCCAGGTGGCCGACATCATGAAGAACTACGGCGACAAGGTGAAGTTCGTGTGGATGGACAAGCCCCTTCCCATGCACCCCGACGCGCCGCTCGCTTCGGAAGCCGCCCGCGAAGCCTTCAAGCAGAAGGGCAACGACGGCTTCTGGAAGATGCACGACAAGCTCTTCGCCAACCAGCAGAAGATCAAGCGTGAGGACCTCGACGGCTACGCGAAGGACATCGGTCTCGACGCGGGCAAGTTCAAGGCCGCCCTCGACAGCCACACCCACAAGGACACCGTCGACGCCGCCTCCAAGGCCGGCGACGGCGCTGGCATCACCGGCACCCCCGCGTTCATCATCAACGGCTACTTCGTGAGCGGCGCCCAGCCGTACCCGAAGTTCCGCAAGATCATCGAGCGCGCCCTGGCCGAAGCCAAGTGATCCGCAGCGCCTAGCTCGCTTCGGCGAGCGAGGCGACGGTCACACACCGAGCCCCGGAGCCCACGCTCCGGGGCTTTTTTGCGTCTGCCTTCAGTCGAAGCGAAAGAGGCGGGTGCAGCCGGCTTCGAGCGAGCCGTCGTCGAAGGCCTGGCGCACCGCCTGCCTTTGCACCTTGCCGCTGGTGGTGCGCGGCAGCTTGCGGGGCGGGAGGAAGGCGACGACGCTGGGCGTGACGCCGGTGGCGGCCTGCATGGCGCGCACGACCGCCCGGGCTTCTTGCTCGAGGTCCGCGGCGTCGCCGGGCGTGACCACCTCGGCGGCGATACCGACACCTTCGTGGCCCGCATGGCGCCGCACCGGGAAGGCGGCGACCCGGCCCTCGCGAACCCGTGTACCTTGCACAAGACTGCTCTCGAGGTCGGAGGCCGCGTAGTTGCGGCCGGCCACGATGACGACGTCCTTGATGCGCCCCGCCACGTAGAGGTGCCCATCGGCGACGTAGCCAAGGTCGCCGGTGCGCAAGGGTGCCCCGATGGCCTCGGTGAAGTAGCGCGCGGCCACGCACGGGCCTTCGACCACGATCTCGCCCACCAGGCGCTCGGCCAATGGGGCGCCGGTAGCCGGGTCGACGATGGTCACGGTGTGCCCGAGGATGGGAGCGCCGTTGGACACGAACGCGGCGGGCTCGTCGCCCTCGGTGCCGGGCGCCCAAGCTCGCGCGGCTCGCTCCCCCACCAGTGCGCGGCGCGAGACCACGTCGACGCGGAAGCGTTCGCCGGGCGGCGGCGCGGTGACCATCAGCGTGGCCTCGGCGAGTCCGTACACCGGCAAAAATACGTCGGCCCGCACTCCATGCTCCGCGTAGGCATCGAGGAAGCCCCCGAGCAGGGTCGCGTCGACCGGCTCCGATCCCACCAGGGCCACCCGAAGGCTCGAGAGATCGCCGGTGAAGCGGCGCGCACGACGCGTGCACAATGCATACGCCATGGGCGGCGCCACGGTGACGCTAGCCTTGGTCGCGACGACCACCCGCAGCCACCCCAGCGGATTGAGCACGAAGTCCGCCGGCGTCAGGATGAACAGCGCGCGACCGCCCACCAGCGTGGAAAGCAGGCCTCCGATGAGCCCCATGTCGTGGTGGAGCGGCAGCCAGCTCACCACGCGATCGTCGGGACGCAGCACCGCCGAGATGGCGGCACAGTTGGCGAGGAGCTGCGCATGGGTGATCACCACGCCCTTGGGGCTCCCGGTGCTCCCGGACGTGTACTGAACGAAGGCTGCATCGGAAGGCGAGACGGCGACGTCCCGCGGCGTGGCGCGCCCCACCATCAGCTCCTCGAGGGTCACGAGCTCGCGCACGAGGTCTGCGCCCAGCGAAGCACGCACCCGCGGCGCGTCCTCGGCGATCGCCACGCGCGCACGGCAATCGGCCACCACGCCCGCGACCCGCTGCTGCAGCGCCGATGGCGAGGCGGTCTCGGCCAGGCTCGGGAGGGGCACCGGAATGCCTCCCGCTTCCTGGACTGCGAGGAATGCGACGAGGAAGCTTCGTGGCTCGGCCACCAGGAGGAGCACCGGCTCGCCCGGCCGCACGTCGAAGCTCCGCGCGAGCGCGCACGCTGCTCTCTCGACGTCGACCAGGATTTCCGCCAGGCGCACCGGCGTCTCGCGCAAGCCGTCGGCCCGCGTCTGCACGAAGGTGAAGAGCACGGCGTCACGGTCCCGCGCGGACGCGATGGCCGCGTAGAGCGGAGAGTGGGCGCACGTCATGGCGCGTTCGTTCGGAGCGTGCGCACCGTGAACGAGACCAGCGAGCCCACGGTGAGACTGTGTCGGCCTCCCGATTCGTACACCCACTCCGGTAAATCGAAGGTGCGGTCGAAGGCCTCTTCCAGCCCTGCCGCGAGCTCGGCGATGCGCAGCGAGTCGAAGGCCAGGTCGAGGACCAGGTCGGTGTCGCCGGTGATCTCGGCGGCGGCCACCGCCGAGGTTCGACGGACGATGGAAACCACGCGGGCCTGGATATCGACTTCGGAGTTGCTCACGGACATCATGCTCTCTCGCTTCGAACGGTCATCTTGGTGGGAATGCCGGTGGACGGGCTGGTGGTGGCAACGCGCCAGGAAGCCCGGGGATCGCCTACATCGGACGCATCGGCGGGCGCCAGGTGACATCGCTGCAGTAGGCGTCCGAGCACCAGCTGCAGCTCGTAGGGGCTGAACTGGAATCCGACGCACCGATGCACGCCTCCGCCGAATGGCAAGTACTCGTATTGCGAATACTTGCGTTCTCGAAAGCGGGCGGGCTCGAATCGCTCCGGATGGGGAAACGTCTCCACCCGGTGGTGCGCCAGCAGGATCGCGCCGATAGCGTACGAGCCCGGGAGCAATCGATACTCGCCAATGGTGATCGGCCGCCCCACCCCGCGCGACGCCATGGGCGCCGGTGGCCGCAGCCGGAGCACCTCCATGACGAAGTGCGAGAGACCGAAGATCTCCGCACCGGGCGCGCGCAGGTCCACCTCGGCGGCGGCAGACACCAGCGCCGCGTGGATCACCGGATATCGAAACAGGAAGTGCGCGCACCATGCCACCGTGGTCGCGCTGGCGTCCTGGGCCGCGAGTAGTGTCACGATCTGATCGCGAATCGCGTCGTCGCCCAGGCCGGCCTGGAGGCAGCGGTCGACGAAGTCGCCCATGTGCGACGCGTCGGGCCGCGAGCTCGCAGCGGACTGCAACGCCGCGCGGCGACCCGCGAGGAATGGCGCGAGCGTCTGGTCGAGGCGCGCCTTGCCCGCTCGAAGTCCACCCATGCCCGCGCCCATCGAACCGGTGTCGGCGCGAAGCATGGCGCCGATATCGCCCAATGCGGCGGTGACGCCTTCGATCAGACCCGCGTCGCCGCGGGGAAAGAGCAGACGCACCGTCGCGCGCAGGAGGACGCGCGACGCATACTCCACCATGTCGACCACGCGCGGGGTGGGCCCCCCTTCCTGGAGCGACGCGTCCACCGCGTCGAGCAGCGCACTGCCAGAAGCATCGAGCGCGGCGCCGGTGAACGCCGGCAACATGAGCCTGCGACACGCCAGGTGCGCCGGTCCGTCGAGGACGAAGGCCGAGCTCTTGCCCACGATCGGCGCCAGCACCTCGTTGCCACGCGCGCCCAGGAGCGCGCCCTCCGGCGCGGTGAAGAGCGCCTTGAGGTGACGCGGCGCCGAAAACACCACGCGCTTGCCGAAGGGACCGAGGTCCACGGTGAAGCAGTCGCCGTGCGCGTCGCGACAGCGAAAAAGAAAGCCGTAGGGGTCGGCGGACCAGGCAGCGAGCAGCGCCTGCGGTGCGCCCACGGGTCCCGGCGGCAAGCACTCTTCGCCCGTGAACGACGAAGTGCCCGGTCGATGCATCGGGCACGCGTGCTCGGATTCGGTAGACGTCATGAGGCGCTGAAGCTAATGCGCGCGCCGAAGCACGCTCGCGAAATCCGCTGATGGGGAGCGCCAAGTTGCTGACTCGTGCGGCCCCCCGCACGTCGAGGATTCCCTCGCAGCATCGCGGGCTTTCACCGCGAGAGACCGTGCAAAAATTGACGTGACCGAAGACGCCGCACCTCGCGTCCCTGCGCCAACAAACCTCACATCGACGTCCGCAAGCCATGCCTATATCCATCGATGGCGCCGGGTACTTTCGCCCGGACGCCGCCGGGGAGGTCGTCATGAATGAGAGCTTTCGTGTTGCCACGTTCAACGCCGAGAACTTGCTGCATCCGGGTGTTCGCTTTGCGGGGCGGCCCGACGCGCCCTACGGTGAGAAGCTATACGAGGAGAAGATCGCCTGGATGCGCGGCATTCTCCGGGAGGCAGCGTCGACATGGTGGGCTTTCAGGAGCTCTTCAGCGAGGTGGCGTTGAAGCGGGCGGCGGAGGGGTACGAGCACGTGGTGGCGCTGGACCTGGAAGGCGGCAAGAACATCGTGGTCGCCGCCGACGGTCAGAGCGAGGCCAAGGGGCCTTACGTCGGCTTTGCTTCGCGCTTTCCGGTGGTCGCGCAGCGGGCAATCGACGCGTTTCCCGCCGACGCTGCCAACCTCCAGATCGAGGCGACCGAGGGAGGTCCACTCGTGACTCTTCCTCTTACCCGCTTTCAGAGGCCGGTCCTCGAAGTGAAGGTGCTGCTGCGGAGCGACGTGACCGCCACCATCTACGTGGCCCATCTCAAGTCCAAGCGCTCGCAGCTACTGCCCGGCGAAAACCCGAAGAACCCGCTTCACGTGGCGCGCGGCAACGTGCGCTCGCTCATCGTGCGCGCCGCGGAATCCATCGCGCTCCGCAAGCTGGTGGTGGAAGCGACCGAGAACAACGATAGTCCGGTGATCGTCCTGGGTGACCTCAACGACGATCTTCCCTCGGTCACCACCCAGACGGTTGCCGGCGAGCAGCCATTCCGCTTCTGGAAGCAGCCCCAGAAGGTGCCGGTATGGGACCGCCTGCTCTACAGCGTTCACGATATCCAGGAGGCGCAGAGCTATCGTGACGTGAGCTACAGCCACATCTACGACGGGCGCTACGAGCTCCTCGACCATATCTTCGTGAGCCAGGAGTTCTACGCCCAGAACCCCAAGCGTCTTGCAACGGTGGTCAACACACGCATTTTCAACGACCACCTCGTCGACGAGCGTTTGGCAGCTCTGGTACCTCAGGGACTATCCAACCGCAGCGATCACGGTATTCCCGTCACCGAGATCGAGTGGCGGCCGGCGACCTAGTCATAGCCCCAGCAGGCTGCGAATCTCGGCGATGGGCTTGCCGCCGTAGAGCGCCTTGCCTTGCTCCTGGGTGGTGAACGAGCGCGTCTTCATGCGGTCGATGTAGAGCGTGCCGTCGATGTGATCGACCTCGTGCTGCAGAATGCGAGCGGGCCAGCCGCGGACTTGCCAGGTCTGCGGCGCGCCGTGCTCGTCGAGGCCGGTGACCTTCACCTCGCGGGCGCGCTCCACCAGGCCCATGTAGCCCTTCACGCTCAGGCAGCCCTCGAAGAACATCACGCGCTCTTCGCCCACCGGCTCCAGGACGGGATTGACGAGCACGCGCACCGGAAAGGCCTCGCGCTCGCGCTCGCGCTTCTCGAGGTCGTTCAGGTTGGCGATGAGCTCCGGGCGGTCTTCGAGGACGATGAGACGCCACGGCACGCCCACCTGCGGCGCGGCGAGGCCCACCCCGGGCGCCTCGCGCATGGTGGCGATCATCTTCTGCACGAGCTCGCGAAACTCGGGCGTGGCGATCTTCTCGGGCGGCACGTTCTGGGCGTGACCGCGGAGCACCGCGGCACCGGTCTGGACGATGGGCAACGTAGTCATGGTGGGCACCGGAGCGGGAGGAGCGGGAGGAGGCGGTGGAAGCGGCGGCAGAGACGCGCAGGCGACCGCGAGCAGGGCGAAAAGGCAGAGTCGCTTCATGGCGTTCGGAAAATAGCATGTGGGCCGCGCGCGGGTTACCCTCGCTGGCATGCTCTCGAAGCGTCTCCGGTGGATGGTGGGCACGGTCGCGACAGTTGCGTGCACTCCACACTCTTCTGCGCCGGCGCCCTCCGAGCCGATGCGCGTTGGGGTGGCGCCGGACGCCTCGGTCGTTGCGCCGACGGCCAGCGCGATGCCGGCCACGCCGTCCATCGTGGACCGCACCTACCCCGCGGTCCTCGATCGCACGTTGCCCCGCCCCACCTCCATGAACCTCATGGCGCTGGGCCCACGGGAGGCGAAGTTCTTTTGCGCCACGTCCGGCTCCACCAGCTACCAGGTGATCGTCGACCTCCAGACCGGCTGCCTGAAGGAGGCCGCTGCCATTCCGATGCGGGCTGGCGACCCGCTCGCCGCGCTGGAAGGCAAGACCGACGGCGAGGTGATCGCGCCCCTGGTATCGGAGGCCGGGCAGCAGGAGGCTGGCAAGCACCTGGCGGGCATCGCGCGCTTCGAGCTCAACGCCGGGGCCCATGGCCTCACCCACGAGCTGGCCAGCGGCACCTGGGCGCTCTCGCGGGATCACCGCAAGCTGGCGATGACCATCGGCAACCGGGTGTTCTACTCCGGCAACGGCGGGCAGAACTTCGAGCGCGTGGGCGAAGGCGTACGCGCGACCATGGTCAACTTCGTACACTTCGGCGAGGGCGATCGCACCTTGCTCGTCGAGTACTGGCCCGAGGGCGAGCCGCCGCAGCGGCGCATGCTCTTCGTGGACGTGGCCCCCGACGGCACCGCGAAGAAGCGCGGGACGCTGGATCTCGGCGGGTTGTGGCCGTGGGGCAGCGCGAAGGGACCGGTGGCGCTCTTCATCGATCGCCCGACCCATTGCATCCAGGCGGTGGACCCGGTCGCCATGAAGCTCACCGAGGTGCGCTGCTTTCCACAGCAGAAGAG
>JABFRG010000200.1 GCA_013141295.1 Polyangiaceae bacterium | reverse complement strand
CCACTGCGTCCACTTCGTGGACTCCGTGCAGTTCGAGTCGATTCCCGTACGGACGCTGAAGTGAACGGTCTCTTGTAGTTGCCTCGTGATGCGACTGGCGTCGCAGCTCCACTGTCTATGGGGTGAGACGGGTGCACTACGCTTCGCGTTCCGGCTTCGCCGGACCGTGTCTCTCACTGCCACTGCGTCCACTTCGTGGACTCCGTGCAGTTCGAGTCGATTCCCGTACGGACGCTGAAGTGAACGGTCTCTTGTAGTTGCCTCGTGATGCGACTGGCGTCGCAGCTCCACTGTCTATGGGGTGAGGTTCGAGTCGATTCCCGTACGGACGCTGAAGTGAACGGTCTCTTGTAATTGCCTCGTGATGCGACTGGCGTCGCAGCTCCACTGTCTATGGGGTGAGACGGGTTCGATTCCCGTACGGGGCGCTGAAGTGAATGCAGCTTGGAGTACATCGGTTCGATTCCAAACGCCTCCGCCGCGGATCGCCGGCCAACGCCGGTGAGACGCTACCTCTGGAGGCGTGCCCAACCTCTGGCGGGCAATGAACCTCCGGCGATCCTCGTCACTTCTTCGGGACGTAGAGTCATGGTGACCGGCCGAGCTTCCAACACTCGGAGAGAGGGTTCGATTCCTTCACGTCCCGCTGCCTCGACGCGGGCAACGTCACTTTCCGTGTCTTGTGGTGACGTTACTCGTCTGGTGACGAGGCTGTGAGCAGCGGAGACGGGTGCACTACGCTTCGCGTTCCGGCTTCGCCGGACCGTGTCTCTCATTGCCACTGCGTCCACTTCGTGGGCTCCGTGCAGTTCGAGTCGCTCCCCGTACGTGCGGGGACGACGGTTTCTGTCTTGTGGTGACGTTACTCGTCTGGTGACGAGGGCTGCGTGTGAAGCAGCGGAGACGGGTTCGATCCCCGTACGTCACACTGGGGCCGTATCTCAACGGCAGAGTTCTCGGTTTGCACCCGGGCGATGCGAGTTCGAGTCTCGCCGGCTCCACCCTGTGCGCTTCGCGGCGCGCAGTCTCTTGCGGGTATGGTCCAATGGTCGGGCCACGGGCTTCCACCCCGTTGAAGCGAGTTCGATTCTCGCTGCCCGCTCCGCGCTCGGCGCTTCCCGCCGCGCGCTCCGAGCCGAACCTCTGACGAGGAGCGCTGTTTGCAAAGCGGTGTGCGGCGGGTTTGATTCCCCCTCGGCTCTCCACGGTCACTCTTCTTGTCTCGGTGGATCCGAGCACGAGCCTCCGAAGCTCGTTGTCCGCGTTCGAATCGCGGCAGGAAGACCTACATCTCACGAAGGAACGAAAGAAAGGAGGACGCATCATGGCAAGCAAGACTGTTTTTGCGCCGGCATCCAAGGCGATGGCGGCGAATACCAACAACGAGGCGGGGGGCCGCGCATACGCGTCCTCGCCGGAGCACGCGCTGGCGCAGTACGCCGCGACCGGCACCTTCGGTCGCACGTTCTACGCCTCCGAGGGCGAGCAGCTCTCGCGCGTCATCACCCTGGCGAACCAGGTGGACCCGGCCTTCGTGGCCAAGACCGCCGTGTTCGCCCGGGAGCGCGCGCTCATGAAGGACATGCCGGCGTTCTTGCTGGCGGTCCTCGCGGCGCGCGACGTCCACATGCTCGCGCGCGTGTTCGCGCGGGTGGTGGACAACGGCAAGATGCTCCGGAACTTCGTTCAGATCGTGCGTTCCGGTGCGGTGGGGCGGAAGTCCTTCGGATCGGCGCCGAAGCGCTTGCTTCGGGCCTGGTTCGCAGGGCGGTCGCCGGAGACCATCTTTCGGCAGTCGCTGGGCAGCGCTCCCTCCATGAAGGACGTCATCAAGATGGTGCGTCCTTCCCCCAAGGCGGCGTCCGGCGAGGTCGACGTCGTTCGTGAGGCCCTCTACGGCTACCTCATCGGCAAGGACGTCCGTGCCGAAGTGCTCCCGGCGTCGGTTCGGGCGTTCGAGGCATTCAAGAAGGGCGAGGGGGAGCTCCCCGACGTGCCCTTCGAGATGCTCACCGCGCTCGGCCTCGACACCCGGCAATGGGCCACCATCGCCGAGCGGATGACGTTCACCCAGCTACGGATGAACCTCAACACGCTGCTTCGTCATGGGGTCTTCGCCGACCCGAGCTTGGTCGCGCTGGTCGCGAGCAAGCTTCGGGATCCCGGAGCGGTCCGGCGGGCACGGGTCTTCCCGTACCAGCTCATGGCCACCTTCCGGGCGGCGAGCGCGGAGATGCCTGGGGAAATCACCCGGGCCGTTCAAGATGCGATGGAAATTGCCATCGAGAACGTGCCGGTGGTGGTGGGCAAGGTGTACCTCGCGCCGGACGTCTCCGGCTCGATGCACAGCGCGGTGACCGGCCTCCGCAAGGGCGCCACCTCCGCGGTCCGCTGCATCGACGTCGCAGCGCTCGTATCGGCTGCCTTCCTCCGGCGCAACGCGTCGGCGGAGGTCATCCCGTTCAGCGACGACGTGGTGACGATGGCGCACCCGCTCAACCCCATGGACTCGGTCATGACCAACGCCGAGCGGCTGGCGAGCCTCCCAAGTGGAGGCACCGCCTGCAGCGCGCCCCTTCGGGCGATGAACCGGCGCAAGGTCAAGGGCGACCTCGTGGTCTACATCTCGGACAACCAGTCCTGGGTGGACTTCCGCGGGCACGGCGCAGGCCGCGCCACCGCCATGGCCGACGAGTGGGAGATCTTCCGCGCTCGCAACCCCAACGCGAAGCTCGTGCTCATCGACTTGCAGCCTTCGGCTACGACGCAGATGTACGAACGGAGCGACGTGCTCAATGTCGGTGGCTTCTCCGACGCCGTGTTCGACCTCATCGCGCAGTTCGTGCGGGGTGAGCTCGACGCGGCGCACTGGGTATCCACCATCCAGAGCATTCCCCTGGCGTGAGGCGCCCCTGGCTTCACGCCCACCGCTGCGACGCTCGCTGCGTCGCGGCGGCCCTTTCGGGTAGCTAAATCCGTAGAGAGCGGAGGGCGTTTGTAACACGCTAGGTTCCACCTCACCCGGTGCAACTCCGGGGCTACCCACCGCGGCAGATGCTGCGAGGACTACATACCAAAGGTCCGTCCTCGCGACTCTTGCTGCCGCATTCACTGCCACCGAAGCCCAGACAGCGGGGCGCCTCCCCGGTACGGAGGAAACGCCGAGTGCAAGTCCCGGCGGTGGCTCGGTTTTGCGACAATGGTTCAACAGTAGAATCCGAGAGCGCCACTCTCGGGATCCGGGTGCGATTCCCGGTTGTCGCTCCGGCTGCGCAAGAGGCCGCACGTGCCGTCTAGCTCCGGAGTGGGGCGCTCTCCCTCGTAAGAAGAGAAATCGGGTGCAACTCCCGGAGACGGCTCTGGAGGTGTGCAGATGCCGCGAGGACTACATCCGACCCTTAATCGGTGCGCCAACAGCGCACGTGTCCTTGCCTATTTTGCTGCGCGCTTCTTTCTTCTGGATGTAGCTCAACCTGGTAGAGCTACCGGCTTGGGTCCGGTAGATCCGAGTTCGAATCTCGGCATTCAGACCGCGCAACGGCTCCCCGGAGCCCGCGCGCCAATGTCGGGCAGATGCCCGTGAGGACTACACCGATCTCGTACGTCGGTGCCGTAAGGCACGCGTCCTCACACTGTTCGCTGCCCCTTCTCTGGACGTAGCTCAACCTGGTAGAGTGACTGGTTCGGGACCGGCCGATCCGAGTTCGAATCTCGGCGTTCAGACTGCGATGCATGAAGCTGGGAGTACATTGTTGCGGGTTCGAGTCCCGTCGCGCCTGCTTGGAGGTGCGTAGCTCAATGGTAGAGCAGGCTCTCTCGGCGGCCCTTGGCATCGCTTCATTGCGGAATGGAGAAGTCAGTCATCTCGCTTGGCTCATAACCAAGAGATCGTGCGTGCAAATCGCACTTCCGCAACTCTCACGGGAGTAGTCGAGCAGTCAAGACACGCGGCTTTGACCCGCGAAGCGAAGGTGCGAGTCCTTCCTCCCGTACTCGTTCGCGCGCCTGGGTCATGACGGGTTGGTTACCCTGAGCTCTCTGATACGGAGCCCGCACTGCGTTCGATTCGCAGATGACCCACCGGGAAAACTTGGAAGACGAACCTGAGAGGTGCTCAGGGCTCGCTTGGAAAGCGCTGCGCGCCCCGTTCGGGGCGGCTTCCGCGATGCTTTGGGAAGGTAAATTGGTCACAGGACCGAGCCTGTTTCGAAAACAGTGCGCGCCCCGCAGAGGGGCGTGGGGTGCGAGCCCTCTGCCTTCCTCTTCGGAGACGGAACCACGAATGGTCGTGGGCCTGGTTGCTACCCAGTGCGTGGTCCTGTTCGGGCCATGGTGTTCGAGTCATCCCGTCTCCGCCGTTCGGTTCGAAAGGAAGAGGAACTGTCATGCAAAGAAAGAGAAAGAAGAGAAAGAGGTAAACAACATGTCCGCCCGTACCTTGCTGCTCACCCCGTGGATGTCCCCGCATCGCGTCATCTCCTGGCAACGCGCCGTGACCCTGGCTTTCCTCGGCAAGGTGCAGGTGCTCGAGGAGTACGAAGATGCCATTGCCGCACCGTCCGTCACCATCAAGATGCCGGCCGTGGTGCGCCTGACCCAAGGAGGCGTGGCGAAGAAGCACAAGGTGCGTTTCTCGCGCATGAACGTGTTCACGCGCGACGGCTTCCGCTGCCAGTACTGCGGCGTGCGGAAGGGCATGAGCGAGCTGAACTACGACCACGTCGTTCCCCGCCTTCGCGGCGGGAAGACGGTGTGGGAGAACATCGCGACCTCGTGCTACCCGTGCAACGATCGAAAGGGGAGCCGTACGCCGGAGGAGGCGGGCATGAAGCTGGTTCGAAAGCCGTTCAAGCCCCAGACCCTGCCGCTGGTTCCGATCATCCAATCCGTACGGGAAATTCCGCCGGTCTGGCGCGACTACTGCGCGACCGAAGGGCGGGGGGCGGACGATGATCGAATCCAGGTCGCGTGAGGCGTGAGTCGCGCCTCGCTCCGATACCACCCGCTGCCGCGCCGCGTTGGGCGATGGCAGCACGTCTTGAGCGCTTCGCGCGCGCGTGTGCCCCCGGTGCGGGACCTGCTCCCACCACCGAGCCGGGCGCCCGTTGCGTGTGCGCGCTTCGGCCCAGACGGCATAAACAGGGCCAACTATTCCCTCGCGCCCCAGGGCGCGCAGTCTCTCTCGCGTGGCACCGAGCTTTCGCTCACTCGTATCGGAGGGCGTCTACCGGATCGAGGAGCGCCGCACGCCGCGCCGGGACCACCCCGGAAGCGACGCCCACGGCGAACGAGGCGCCGAAGGCCACCATGGCAATCCAGGCGGAGAAGCGCAGCGGTACCGCCGGCGCCGTCCGGTGCACGATCTCGATGATGCCGTAGCCCAGCCCCAGACCGAGCAGGCCGCCGAGCGCCGCCAGCACCACCGCTTCGATGAGGAACTGCCAGAGAATGTCGCTGCGTGTCGCGCCGATGGCCCGACGTAGGCCGATCTCCCGGGTTCGCTCGCGGACGCTCACCAGCATGATGTTCATGATGCCGATGCCGCCCACCACCAGTGAGATGGAGGCGATGGCCAGGAGCGCCCAGGTCATGCCGGTGGTGAGCGTGCTGAACGCGCTCATGAGATCGTCCTGGCTCTGCACCGTGAAGTCGACGTCGCCGTGGCGCCTCCGCGACAAGATCTCCTCGATCTCCGCCGTGGCCTTGGCCACGTCTTCCTTGTTGCGGGCGGCGGTGATGATCTGCGCGATGTTCTCCTGGCCGAAGAGGTCGGTGGCGGAGCTCACCGGGATGAAGACCAGGTCGTCCATGTCGAAGCCGAACGACGAACCGTGCGCTTCCATCACGCCCACCACGCGGAAGCGGCCGTCGGCGATGCGGATCGGCTTGCCGAGCGGGTTCTCGTCGCCGAACAGCTCGCGCACCACCGTGCGGCCCAGGACCACCACCCGGCGCCGGGAGGTGACGTCTTCTTCGCGAATGAAGGAGCCGACGCCCACGTGCATGTTCCGGAGATCGGGGAAGGCCGGGCCGACCCCGAAGACCAGCGTGTTGCGCTCTCGGCCGGCGTAGCGAACGGCGCCCGCGCCGGATATGGTACCGGTGACGCCACGGAGCAGCGTGCCCTGCCGTTCGAGGGCCGCGACGTCGTCCATCGTCAGCGGCTTCTGTGCGTTGCCGGCCGGGGGGCCGAAGCCGCCCCGCGTCTCCCGCCGACCCGGCTGCACCGTGAGCAGGTTGGTGCCGATGGAGGTGAGGGTGTCGTCCAGGTAGGCCCGGGTGCCGTCGCCGATGCTCACCAGGAGCGTCACCGCCAGCACGCCGATGACCACCCCCAGGGTGGTGAGGAACGAGCGAATCTTGTTGGCGGCGAGCGCGGTGATGGCTGAGAGGAGATGATCGAGCACGGCGGTCAGGTCTCGAGGTGGCTGTCGTGGGGCGGTCCGTCGTATTCCAGGAGGCCGTCCACCACCCGGATGACCCGCGGGCTGCGGCGCGCGATGCTCATGTCGTGGGTGACGATCACCACGGTGGTACCGGTCTCGCGGTTCAGGCCCTGGAAGAGGTCGATGATCTCGCGGCCCACCTTCTGGTCCAGGTTTCCGGTGGGCTCGTCGCAGAGCAAGAGCTCGGGCGCGGTGACGATGGCACGAGCGATGGCCACGCGCTGGCGCTCGCCGCCGCTCAGACGCTCCGGCGTATGCTCCGCGCGGGAGGTGAGCCCGACCCGCTCGAGCGCCGCGCGCGCCCGCCTCCGTCGCTCGGCGAAGCCCACGTCGGCGTAGCGCAGCGGCAAGGCCACGTTGTCCACCGCGGTGGTACGCGCCAGCAAGTTGAACGACTGGAACACGAAGCCGATGAAGCGATTGCGCAGCGCCGCCAGGTCCGCATCGTCCAGATCGATCACGTCGTTCCCCGCCAGACGCACCGTCCCCGAGGTGGGCGTATCGAGGCACCCGAGCTGGTACATGAGCGTGCTCTTGCCGGAACCGGAGGGCCCGATGATCGACACGAACTCGCCGCGCCCGATGTCGAAGCGAATGCCTTTCAACACCTGGAGCGGCGCCTCACCCACCATGAACTCGCGCACCACGTCGCGGACCTCGATGAGCGGCTCCGGCGCCAGCGCCGTTGCCGTGGCGGTCATTTGGGTGCTCCGGGGACGACCAGGACCTTCACCCCATCGCCCAGCTTGGCCGCCGAGAGCGTGACCACCACCATGTCGGCCTCCGTGACGCCCGACTTGATCTCCACCGCTTCCCAGGTGGAGATGCCGACATCTATGGACCGCTTCTTGGCGATGCCGCCCTGGACCACGTACACGGCGCGCTCTGCGCCGCGGCCGATCACCGCGTTCGGGGGCACCCACAGGCTGCCTTCGTGCACCGCCACGATGATGTCTACGTCCGCGCTCATGCCGACGCGAAGGCGAGGATCGGGCGGAAGCTCCACGTCGACCGCGATGCTTCGGCCGCCGCGAGCGTCGCGCGCGACGCTGGGGGCGATGGTGGTGACCTTGCCGCGAATGCGCTCACCCGGAAGCGCGTCGAAGGTGACGTCGGTGGGCATGCCCTCCTTGATGCGCGCAAGGTCCGCCTCGTCCACCTCGGCGTCCACGTGGAGCGCCGAAGCGTCGGCCAGGAGCACCACCGGGGTCCCCGGCGTGGTGGCCTCGCCCACTTCGATCTTCACGTCGAGCACGGTGCCCGAAAAGGGGGCTCGCACCACCGACTTTCCCGCGGCAGTGCGGGCGATCTCCACGTTGGCCTGCGCCTGCTTCACCGCGGCCCGCGCGGCTTCGATGGTCCGCTGCATCACGAGGCTCTGGCCTTCGAGCGTCTCCACCTCGGCGCTCGCGATGGACTTCGACTCCAGGAGCCGACGGGCCCGCGCGAGGTTGGTCTCGGTGACCGCGGCGTTCTGTTCCGCTTGCTTCACCTGGGCTTGCGCCATGACCACCGCGGTGCTGGCGAGCCGCACCCGCTCCGTGAGGTCCACCGCGCCGTACTCGAAGAGGGCTTCACCGGCGCGGACCGTGTCGCCGCGCCGACGATGGATGACGCTCACGGTACCGGCGATCTCCGCGCGCACGGTGGCCTCTTGCTTGGCCGCCACCCGGCCGGCCGCGACGCTGGAGACGAAGTCGCGCACCGACCCACGCTGCACTCCGATGGTCTGCACGGAGACGGGCGCGTCGCCACGCGCGCGCAGGTATCGCCAGCCGCCCACGGCCACGGCGGTGAACGCGACGAGCCAGATCAGCCAGCGGTAGCTCCGGCGATGAAGGCGCTTCTTCGGAGGCGCAGGAGATGCCACCGCGGTGGTGGGGGTTGCCGTCATGGTGGACGGCGTCCTGCAAGGACGGAGCCCGCGAAGTTACCGGCCTGTGGTCGAGCTTATCGCGCGCGGCGCCGCAAACCTTGCGTGGTCCGAAGCGATTGCGTGCTCAGGGGATGCCCCACTCGCCCCGGAGCTTGGTGGTGAGGGTCGTCACTTCCGCGTCGCTCACGGTGCGGTTGTAGACCAGGACTTCGCCGACGTGGCCGTTGTACGTGAACTGCGCGTTGTCGGTCGTCACGTACCCAAAAAGGGCCAGGGGCGCGGAGTTCGCCGTCGAAAAGTCGTTGGCCGCCACCGTTGCCGCTCCCATGTTGTTCTTGCCGTCGACCCAGGTGTCGATCTTCGCGTTGGCGATGCGGTACACGTACACGTGGGGCGCGAACACGTCGGTGGTGAGCTCGGCGGTGGTGGTGACCTGGCTGCTCGAGAGGGTCGTGTACGCGAACGCGGTGTTCTTCGTGAGCGCCGAGTCCAGGTACATCGCGCTGCCGTAGCGGAGCACGCCCGGGAACACGCCGGTGGTCTTGGTGCGGTCGAAGAGCACGGCTTGCGCGGTGCGCGCGGCCGCCGGCATCTTCGTCTTGGCGACGATCGCCACCACGAAGCCGGGGCTCACGTTGAAGTCGAAGGCCGCGGCCGCCACCTGGAGCGCTTGCGCCTGCTCGCCCGGAAGGTACATCGCGGGCCGACCGTTGATCATCGCCGGCTCGACCGAGAGTGCTACGCCGCCGGTGGCGTCGTTGCCGTTGCCCGATTCGTCCTTCCAGGTCTTGGTCGCAGGAGTGGCGGCCGGCACCTTGCGCGCATCGAGCCACACCTTGGGGCCAACCAAGGGCGGCGCGATGGGCAGAGGCCCCGCGTCCGCGGTCGCATCTTGCGTGGTGCCGCCGTCCTTCGGCGCGTCGGCGTCGACGCCGGGCGCGGCGTCGTTCGCGGCGCCTCCGCTGCTGGAGCTGCTGCTGGGCGTGGCGGCGTCTCCGACACACGCGGCGAGGAGGAGGAAGAGAGAGCCCGAGGCGGCGAGGAAGCGCATGAGACTACTTTAACCAGAAGGCGGCCTCGTGCGAAGGACGCAAACGGGTGACATGCTCACCGCGTCGGGGGAAAACCCGAGAACGCGCGCAAGGTCTGCGCTCCCTCGGCGGTACGGCCTTCGGCGTCGCGAAGTGTGAGCGTCGAAGCCTCCACGTTCGGCGGCTGCGCGCCTGGGGACAAGCATCGGCGGAGGGTCCACACCGCGAAGAGCGGCTCCCGACCCTCGCGCGGAATCACGGTGGTGCGCGCGTGGAGTCGCAAGCCGAGATCGCCCAGCGCTGCCGCCACCCGCTGCTCGGCTCGCGCGTCGCCGCAGAGCACCAGCGCCCCGCCTTCTGCCAAGAGCGGAGCCGCGGTTTCCATGTAGGCCTCCACGCCGCCCCGGTACTCGATGCGCGCGTAGGCTCGCTGCGGGTCTTCCGCGTCCAGGGCTGCGTCCGGGGGGAAGTACGGCGGCGTGCCGGTGATGAGCGGGTAGTCACGCCCGAGCTTCGCCACGCTCGCCGGATCGCGGAGATCGCCGTGATGCACCGTCACGCGGGCGTCGAGTGCGTTGCGCGCGACGTTGCGCCCGAGGAGCGCGAACGAGATATCCTGCGC